>NZ_JZWV01000166.1 GCF_000966975.1 Streptomyces katrae
ATCGAAGGCGTTGAAGGCGTGCTTCAGGGCCCACGGGGAGTTCACGCCGACGCCCCAGACGGGGCCGAACTCCTGGCCGATGACCGTGGTGACGCCCGCGGCGAGCGAGGCCTCCATGATCCGCGGGGAGAGCAGGTGGACATGGGTGTCCACGGCTCCGGCGGTGGCGATCAGGCCCTCGCCGGAGACGATGCTGGTGCCGGTGCCGACGACGACGTCCACCCCGTCGAGGGTGTCCGGGTTGCCGGCCCGGCCGATGGCGTGGATGCGGCCCTCGCGGATGCCGATGGAGACCTTCTTGATGCCGAGGACGGCATCGATGACCAGGACGTTGCTGATGACCACGTCGCAGGTCTCGCGGACGGCGGCGCCCTTGAGGTGCAGGCCGTCGCGGGCGGTCTTGCCGAAGCCGGCCAGGAACTCGTCGCCGGGCTTCTGGGCGTCGTACTCGACGCGGACGGTCAGACCGGAGTCGCCGAGCCGGACCCGGTCCCCGGCGCGGGGGCCGAAGACGGAGGCGTACTCGCGCGGGTCGATGTGCCGGCTGCCGGGGGCGCAGTGCGCGCTGTGGTCGGTGTGGGGGGTCTGGCGGCTCACGCCTGGTTTCCTTCCGGGGCGTCTGCGGTGGGGGCGGCCGCGCCCAGGTAGCCGCAGGCGGCGGCGCGGGCCAGGGCCTCGGCCTTGGCGCCGGGGGCGTCGAGCGGGCCGTCGACCAGTCCGGCGAAGCCGATGGCGATCCGGTCGCCGCCGATCGGGACCAGGCCGACCTCTCCCTCGCCGTGCGGGTCGAAGCGCACCGAGGAGCCGGCGGGGACGCACAGCCGCATGCCGTAGGCCGCGGCACGGTCGAAGTCGAGGCGGGGGTTCGCCTCGAAGAAGTGGAAGTGGCTGGTGACGCTCACCGGCACGGAGGCGGTGTTGCGCACCCGCAGGTGGACGACGGGCTCCGGCTGGGGGGCGCCGGGGCCCGGCACGACCGCGCTCGGGGCGCGGGGCCCGGCACGACCGCGCCCGGGGCGTCGTCGCCGAGCGGGGTCGCGCCCTGGATCGGGGACGAGACCACCGCGAGGCGGGAGCCGTCGTCGAAGACGGCCTCCACGTGCACCTCGGTGACCACGTCCGCCACGCCGGGCAGCACGTCGCCGGGGCCGAGGACGCTCCGGGCCTCTTCGATGGCCTCGGCCAGGCGCTTGCCGTCGCGCGCGGCCTCGCAGACGGTGTCGGCGATCAGCGCCGTGGCCTCGGGGACGTTGAGCCGCAGGCCCCGGGCCCGGCGGGCCCTGGCCAGTTCTGCGGCGCTGCGCAGCAGCAGCCGGTCACGCTCCGTAGGGGTCAGCCGCACGCCGATCCACCACCTTTTGAGTCGATGGGTTAGAGCATCACTCTAACTCTTCATTTCTTCGCCGGGAAGCATTGACCTGGGAGCAGGGACTGAGCCACATTGAGTGTCGCTCAAACGAATAAGCACACCCCCCGCCGTGCCAAGGGAGTCCCCCCATGCCCATCGAACAGCGCGGAGTCGACACCATCCCGGAGGAGGAGCGGACGAGCGGTCCCCGTGACCTGATGTCGATCCTTCTCGGCTCCAACCTCTGCCTCGGTGTGATCGTCTTCGGCTGGCTTCCCCCGTCCTTCGGACTGGGGCTGGTCCCCTCGCTCACCGCCATCGTGACCGGCACCGTGGCCGGCATCGTCTTCACCGCGCCGCTCGCGCTCGTATCCCTGCGCACCGCGACGAACCTGTCCACCTCCAGCGGAGCGCAGTTCGGCGTACGGGGGCGGCTCGTGGGCTCGATCGTGGGCCTGCTGCTGGCACTCGGCTACACCGCGCTGACCCTGTGGATCGGCGGTGACGTGATGGTGGGCACCTTGGCCCGGCTCGTCGGACTGCCGGACAACGGCCTGACGCACTCCCTGATGTACGGGCTGCTGGCGGCGTTCACCGTGATCGGGGCCGTCTTCGGCTACCGGCTGCTCCTGCGCATGAGCAAGGCGCTCTCGATCGTCATGGTGCTCCTGCTGGCCGTCGGCATATACGCCTACGCCCCCGGCTTCACCACCGCCGCCCCGCCGGACACCGCGTACCTGCTCGGTTCCTTCTGGCCGACCTGGATCCTCGCCGTCGTCGCCGCCGGGCTGAGCGGCCCCGTCGCCTTCATCACCCTGCTCGGCGACTACACGCGCTACGTCTCCCCCCGCCGGCACAGCTCGCGCAAGGTCTACTGGGCCACCTGTACCGGCCTGTTCTTCGGCCTGCTGGTCCCGCAGCTCTTCGGCACCTACACCGCGCTCGCCGCCCGGGCCGGGGCCGACTACGCCGGTCCGCTCGTGGGCGCCGCGCCCTTCTGGTACCTCGCGCCGCTGCTGTTCGCCGCCGCGGCCGGTTCGGTGGGCAACGCCGGGCTGATGCTCTACTCCATGGGCCTGGACCTGGACGCCATCGTGCCCAAGGCCACCCGTACGAAGGCCACCGTGATCGCCGCGGCCGTCGCGACCGCGTTCGTCTTCTTCGGCTCCTTCGAGTGGAACGTCCAGTCGGCGATGACCTCGTTCGTCCTGCTGCTGACCGCGATCGGCACCCCGTGGGCCGTGATCACCCTGATCGGCTACGTCCGATGTCGCGGCGAGTACGACGCCGACGCGCTCCAGGTGTTCAACCGCCGGGCCCGTGGCGGCGTCTACTGGTACAGCGGGGGCTGGAACATCCGCGCCACCGCCGCCTGGGCGGCCGGCGCGCTGGTGGGACTGACCGCCGTGTCGACCCCGGTGTACGAGGGCCCGCTGCTGGCCCTCACCGGTGGGGTGGACTGCAGCTTCATCCTGTCGGGCGTGGTCGGCGGCCTGGTCTACGGGGCGCTGACGTTCCGGACCGCGGCCGCGCCCGGGACCGGGCAGACGGCCGCGCCGGTGGCCGACACGGTCATGGTGTCATGGTGGCCGCCGACTGACGGCGGCGCACGACAACGGACCCCGGGGCGCCGCGCCCCGGGGTCCGTCGCGTCAGCGGCACCTCAGCGAGTCGGCCGACTGCTTGACCGCGGTGTCGACCGCCTGGATCTGCGGCTGGAGCTGGGTCAGCGCGTCCTTGCCCGTGGTGTCGCCGGGCAGGTCGTCGTAGCTCTTCTTGAGGTTGTCCGTGGCCTCCTGGACGGCTTCCCGCTCGGCCGACTTCATCGTCTGCTTGCTCTCCTTGACGTTCTTCCAGTCGGTCTGGACGGCGTCGACCGCCTTCTGGATCTGGTCCTTGGTGGCCGTCGCCGGGTTCAGCGCCTTGAGCGCGGCGTTGTCCGACTTCAGCTGGACCAGGTTGGTGCACAGCTCGGCGGCGGCCTTCGAGGCCTCCTCCTGGGGAGTCGTGTCGTTACTGGAGCAAGCCGAGGACCCGAGCACGACGGCCGCGCAGAGCAGGCCGGCGGCAACGAACCGCTTCATGGGGATCCGCCTTTCCGCCGGCCCCTGCGGCCGGCGCACGAGAGAACCACCCCCGGGAGGGGTGCGCCGCACCGCCCGGGCCGCTGCGGGAGCCGGATCGGCGGGCACCGTCAACGTCCCACGCCGCCGGACCCCCCGCACGTCCGCGGCGCCCGTACGGGTGCGGCCGGCCCCGCCGCCCCGCCGGTCCCGGGCATGCGCAACGGGGCCCCGGCCGGAAGGCCGGGACCCCGTTGCGCGGCGGATCCGCCGTCGGCTAGCCGAGCGGGTGCATCCAGCCGTGGGTGTCGGCGCGGTGGCCGGTCTGGAGGTCCAGGAGCGCCTTGCGGAGCTTCATCGTGACCTCGCCGGGCTCGCCGTCACCCTGGGTCCAGTTGGCGCGCTCGGACTTGACCGAGCCGACGGGGGTGATGACGGCGGCCGTACCGCAGGCGAAGACCTCGGTGAGGGTGCCGTTCTCGTTGTCGCGCTTCCAGTCCTCGGTGGAGATGCGTCCCTCCTCGGCGGTGTAGCCGAGGTCGCGGGCGATGGTGAGGAGGGAGTCGCGGGTGATGCCGGGGAGGAGCGAGCCCGTCAGCTCCGGGGTGACGATGCGGTCGCCGTACACGAAGTAGAGGTTCATGCCGCCCATCTCCTCGATCCAGCGGTGCTCGACGGCGTCCAGCCAGACGACCTGGTCGCAGCCGTGCGAGGCCGCCTGGGCCTGGGCGACGAGGGAGGCGGCGTAGTTGCCGCCGGTCTTGGCGGCGCCGGTGCCGCCCTTGACGGCGCGGACGTACTCCTCGGACAGCCAGACGGAGACCGGCTTGACGCCACCGGGGAAGTAGGCGCCGGCGGGCGAGGCGATGACCATGAACAGGAACTCGTTGGCCGGGCGGACGCCCAGGCCGACCTCGGACGCGAACATGAACGGCCGCAGGTAGAGGGAGGCCTCGCCGGAGGTCGGGACCCAGGCGCTGTCCTGCTTGATCAGCGCGTCGCAGGCCTCGATGAACAGCTCGGTCGGCAGTTCCGGCATCGCCATGCGGCGGGCGGACGCCTGGAAGCGCTCGGCGTTGGCCTGGGGGCGGAAGGTGGCGACGGTGCCGTCGGGCTGGCGGTAGGCCTTGAGCCCCTCGAAGATCGTCTGCGCGTAGTGCAGGGTCATGTTGGCCGGGTCGATCGACAGCGGCGCGTACGGGACCAGCTCGGCGTCGTGCCAGCCACGGCCCTCGGTCCACTTGATCGTCACCATGTGATCGGTGAAGTGGCGGCCGAAGCCGGGGCTGGCCAGGATCGCCTCTCGCTCCGCGTCGGACAGCGGGTTCGAGGAGGGCTTGAGCTCGATCGTGGGCGTCGTCATGAGTGCTTGTCCTTCACCGTTGTGTATGGCGGACCGCGCTCATGCGTACTAGGACGTCCGAGCTTCCCCGTATACCGCGGCCTCGCGTTCGATTATCGCGCGCGAGGGGTCTTCGGTGAAACGGGGTGATGCGGCCCACGGGAGATGGTGGCACCCGGGGCCGTGCAGGAGAAGCCGCCGGGTGGTGGTGCGTACCCGGCGGCTTCCTGGGTGGCGCTGCCGGGTCAGCCGGCTACTCGCGCGGCGAGGGCGTCGCCGATCGCGTCGGTGGAGCGGAAGGTTCCGTCGCGCTCGGCGAGGTCGGCCGAGACGGCCTCCTCGATGCGCACGGCCTGCTCCTCGTAGCCGAGGTGGCGCAGCAGGAGGGCGACGGAGAGGATCGTCGCGGTCGGGTCGGCCTTGCCGGTGCCGGCGATGTCCGGGGCCGAGCCGTGGACGGGCTCGAACATCGACGGGAAGGCGCCGGTCGGGTTGATGTTCCCGGAGGCGGCCAGGCCGATTCCGCCGGTGACGGCGGCGGCCAGGTCGGTGAGGATGTCACCGAAGAGGTTGTCCGTGACGATGACGTCGAAGCGCTCGGGCTGGGTGACGAAGAAGATCGTCGCCGCGTCGACGTGCAGGTAGTCGGTGGTGACCTCGGGGTACTCCTGGCCGACCTTGTCGAAGATGTTCTTCCACATGTGGCCCGCGTACACGAGGACGTTGTTCTTGTGGACGAGCGTCAGCTTCTTGCGCGGGCGGGAGTTGGCCCGCTCGTACGCGTCCCGGACCACGCGCTCCACACCGTACGCGGTGTTGACGCTGACCTCGGTGGCGACCTCGGCGGGGGTGCCGGTGCGCAGGCTGCCGCCGTTGCCGGTGTACGGGCCCTCGGTGCCCTCGCGGACGACGACGAAGTCGATGTCCGGACGTCCGGCCAGCGGGGTGGCCGTGTTCGGGAAGAGCTTCGAGGGGCGCAGGTTGATGAAGTGGTCGAAGGCGAAGCGGAGCTTCAGCAGCAGACCGCGCTCCAGGACGCCGGAGGGGACCGACGGGTCGCCGATGGCGCCCAGGAGGATCGCGTCGTGGTGCTTGAGCGCTTCGAGCTCGGCGTCCGGGAGGGTCTCGCCGGTGCGGTGCCAGCGCTGGGCGCCGAGGTCGTACTGCTTGGTCTCCAGCTTCACATCCTGGGGCAGGACCGCGGTAAGGACCTTGAGGCCCTGAGCCACGACTTCCTGGCCGATGCCATCACCGGGGATCACTGCGAGATTGATGCTGGTCGACATGTCGGAACCGTACTCCGTGTCCCAGCCCTCAGACATATCGCGTCCATCATGTGGACCAATGAGAACGCGACATGTCGTCGCCCGGGCGGGAGGTGCCCGGGGGCCGGGGTTGCGGGAGGGTGCCTGGTCAGTGGCCGGTGGAGCCGCCGTTGTCGCGGCGGTCCAGGGCGCGCTGCAGGGCGGCCGCGGCGTTCTTGCGGTCGGACTCGGCCGGCGAGGAGTGGCGGACGCGGCGGGAGGCGGCGGTGGTGGGGGTCATGGTGATCGACTCCTTGAGATCACGGCGTGGCGGGGCCACGGATGAGGGGTTCCTTCAAGGCGCCGGAAGAGGCGGGGAGCCGTGCGCCGCAGGGGTTGCCTGCGAAGGGCGCGCGCTCACGACCGCCATTCGCTGATATGCGAGACGTTCGGCTCCTACAAAGCTAGGGCAGCCGCGGCTGTATGTCTCCGCAATTACTCGGACTTCCTAGTATCTGAGACGCGAAACCCCCCGGAAGGGCCCTCCGCAGGCTCCGTTTTCAGGCCGATTCCGCCCTGAGTTCCCTGATCAGAGCCCTTACGCCAAGAGTGGCTGCAGATTCCGGTGTGGTGACGTATCCCACCTGTCGCACCGGCCCCTGCGGTCCCAGGGCGGCGATTTCGACCGCGTCGGTGGCCTCGCGCAGCGACAGCTCGGGCATGATCGCCATGCCCAGACCCCGGCCGACCATCGTCAGCACCATCGCGTCGTCCTCGGCCTTGACCGTGGCCGCCGGGATCCAGTCCTGGGCCGCCCACCACCGGCGGGTGTAGGAGCCGCAGTTCTCGTCCCAGTCCAGCAGGGGCAGCGCCTTCGGGTCCGGGTGCCCGGCGGGGTGCACCAGGGCGTACGCCTCCCGGGTCAGGACCCCGGTGAGCAGCCCGGGCGGTACGTCGCCGGACGCGCCCAGGGTGGCGATGCCGAGGTCGGCCCGGCCGGCGGCCACCTCCCCGGCCGTCCCGGCGCCGAGCTCGCGCACCACCCGGACCTCGGGCCGCAGCCCCGGGTGCAGGGCGGCCAGGCGCTCCAGCGCGGGCGGCAGCAGGTGCAGGGCCGCGCTGCGGAAGGCGGCGATGCGCAGGGTCCCCTCCAGGGCGCCGCCCGCCGTTCCCCCGCCGGAGGCGGCCCGCCCGGCGGCGCGGGCCTCCGCGCCGAGGGCCTCGTACAGCCGCAGGATGCGCCGGCCCAGGGCCACGGCCCGCTCCCCCGCCGGGGTGGGGCTGGCACCGGAGCGGCCGCGCTCGAAGAGCACCGTGCCGACCTTGCCCTCGCTGCCGCGCACCGAGTGCGAGACGGCCGACTGGCTGATGCCGAGCCGGCTCGCCGCGGCGGAGAAGCCGCCCGTCTCGGCGACGGCGACCAGCACCCGGAGTTCCTGCGGGGCGAGCTCGGTCACTGGGTTCCACCTCGGTGTATGAGCCGCGCTCATGGATGCGCGGCTTCCATGAGGGCAACCCCCTGCCCGGCCCGGGGATTCCTTCCTACGGTCTTCGCCATGACCACGAACACCGCTTACGCCGTGCACCAGATCGCCCGCCCGGCCGGATTCCCCGTCGCCTCCGACTTCACGTACGTCTCCTCGACCGTCCCCGAACCCGCCCCCGGCACCGCCCTGGTGGAGAACCTGCTGCTGTCGGTGGACCCGTACCACCGAGGGCTGATGGACGGCGGCGAGGGCGGCTTCGAGCTGAACGCCCCGCTGGAGGGCCGGTCGGTGGGCCGGGTGCTCGCCTCCCGCGACCCGGGCCTGCGGGAGGGGGACCTGGTCTTCCACCGGGCCGGCTGGCGCACCCACGCCCTGGTCACCCTGGGCGTCGACGGCACCCGCAAGCTCCGCGGCCACGAGGGGATCCCGCTGGAGGCCTACCTGTCCATCCTGGGCGGCACGGGCCTGACCGCGTACGCCGCCCTCACCCGGACGGCGGCCCTCCGCGAGGGCGAGGACCTCTTCGTCTCCGCCGCCGCGGGCGGCGTCGGCACCGCCACCGGGCACCTCGCCCGGCTGCCGGATCATCGGCAGCGCGGGCTCGGCGGCGAAGGTCGCCCACCTCACCGGGACCCTCGGCTTCGACGCCGCCTTCGACTACCACGACGGCCCGGTCGGCGAGCAGCTGGCGCAGGCCGCCCCGGACGGGATCGACGTGTACGTGGACAACGTGGGCGGGGACCACCTGGAGGGGGCCATCGACTCCCTGCGCGAGTACGGGCGGATCGCCTGGGTCGGCGCGATCTCGATGTACAACGGCGACCGCTCCCCGGCCGCGCCCCGCAACCTCTTCGAGGTGGTGCACAAGTCCCTGCGCCTGGAAGGCGTATTGGTTCGAAACCACACCAATCTGCAGGACGAGCTGGAGGACTTCGTGGTCCCGCACCTGCGCAGCGGCCGGGTCGGCACCGACACCACCGTTGTCCAGGGCTTCGACCGCACGGTGGAGGCGTTCCTGGGCATGCTGCACGGCGAGAACCTGGGCAAGATGCTGGTCCGCACGACCGGTTGATACCGGCCACCCGGATGTTCACCGTTTTCTTACTGCACGGATGTAGACCTTTGCGGCGGCCGCCGCCACGCTTGCCGACGATGTGCCAGCGGGGCACGCGAGTTGGAGGCGAGCAGCCAGTGACACCCATCAGCCGCAGGGGTTTCGTGGGGATCGGCGCCGGGCTCGTGGCGGGGGCGGCCCTGCCCGCCGCCCTGCCCACGACGGCCGCCGCGGCCGCGGCGACGGGCACCATCACCGATGTGAAGCACGTGGTGATCCTGATGCAGGAGAACCGCAGCTTCGACCACTACTTCGGCAAGCTCAAGGGCGTCCGCGGCTTCGGCGACCGCGCCGGCGGCAACATCCCGGGCGGCTGGGGCACGTTCAACCAGCCGAACTGGGGCGGCCGGCAGTACCCGTGGAGGCTCTCCGCCACCCCGTCGGCGGGCGGCGCCGACAGCGAGACCCTGGCCCAGTGCACCGGCGACCTCCCGCACAGCTGGACCTCGCAGCACGCCGCCTGGAACGGCGGGCGGATGGACAACTGGGTCGCCGGCGTCGGCAAGACCCACACCCTCGGCCACCTGGAGCGCGCCGACATCCCCTTCCACTACGGGCTCGCCGACAACTACACCATCTGCGACGCCTACTTCTGCTCCACCCTCAGCGCCACCGGCCCGAACCGCACCTTCCTGTGGAGCGGCAAGGTGGACGCGGGCAGCAAGGACGGCGGCGAGGAGTCCGGGCTGACCTGGGAGACGTACGCGGAGGCCCTCCAGCGGGCCGGGATGACCTGGAAGGTCTACCAGAACGCCCAGGACAACTACGGGGACAACGGCCTCGCCTACTTCAAGAAGTTCACCGACGCCAAGCCCGGCGACCCGCTGTGGGACCGGGGCATGGCCTCCGTGCCCCGGGTCACCGGCTCCACCCCGGACGACATCGCGGCCGCGATCCGCGCGGACGTGGTCGCCGGGACCCTGCCACAGGTGTCCTGGGTGGTGGCGAGCGAGGCCTTCTCGGAGCACCCGTACGCCCCGCCCGGCGACGGCGCGCACTTCGTGGACCTGGTCTACCGCGCGCTCGCCGCGAACCCCGAGGTCTTCGACTCCACGGTCCTCTTCCTCAACTACGACGAGAACGACGGCTTCTTCGACCACGTCGCCCCGCCGGTCGCCCCGCCCGGCACCCCGGACGAGTACATCGACGGCGTCCCGATCGGACTGGGCTTCCGCGTCCCCATGCTGGTGATGTCCCCGTGGACCCGGGGCGGCTGGGTCAGCTCGGAGGTCTTCGACCACACCTCGGTGCTCCGCTTCATGGAGCGGTGGACGACCGCCCTGGGCACCCCCGCCCTCTGCCCCAACATCAGCGCCTGGCGCCGCAAGGTGGTCGGCGACCTGACGGGCGTCTTCGACTTCGCGCACCCGGTGTACGGGGTGCCCGCCGGGCTGCCCTCCACGGCGAAGGTCATCGGCCAGTCCACCTGCGGCCCCCTGCCCAACCCCTCCCCCCAGGACAACGCCCTGCCCGTCCAGGAGTCCGGAACCCGCCCCGCCCGCGCCCTCCCCTACCAGGTGAACGGCAACCTGGACCGCTTCGAGTTCGGGCCGATGGGCAAGATCCTGGCCTGGTTCTCGATGACCAACCAGGGCCCGCAGGCCAGGCAGGCGGCCCACTTCTCGATCCACCCGCACCAGTACCGGGACACGGCCGCCTGGCAGTACACGGTGGACCCCGGCGCCACCGCGTCCGACTACTTCTCGATCGGGCTGGGCGCCGGATCGGGCAAGTACGACATCTCGATGTACGGCCCGAACCGCTTCCTGCGCCGCTTCATCGGCGACGCCACGAGGCCCGGCAAGGACCTGGAGGTCGCCGCCCGCTACGCCGTGGAGTCGGGCACCGGCAAGATGGCGATCTGGTTCAAGATGACCAACGCCTCGGCCTCGCCGGTCACCTTCACGATCCGCTCCAACGCCTACCGCTCCGACGGCCCCTGGACCTACACGGTCCCGGCGAACTCCTCGCGCGAGGACTTCTTCAACGCGGTGGCCTACAACAAGGGCTGGTACGACTTCACGATCCTGAGCGACTCCGACGGCACCTGGTCCCGCCGCTACACGGGCCACATCGAAACGGGCACGGCGAGCATCACGGGCTCCTGACCCCGGTTCCGCCCGCAGCCGGGTGGGGTC
>NZ_JZWV01000167.1 GCF_000966975.1 Streptomyces katrae
CCCTCGGCCCCCGCCGGGCCGAGGGTTTCGAACCGACCCCGCCACCCAGTGAATCGACCGACCTTCGCCAGCCCCATAACCCCCGTCCCCCCACACAACGGGCAGCTGCCGCTGCCGCGACCCTGGCCTCGGGCGTGCCACCGCGTGAAGATCTGCGCATGTCGCCTGAGACCCAGCAGTGGACCCCCACCCATGGCCAGCCCTACCGGCCCGTCGCCTACCGCCCCGCGCGCATGCCGAGTCAGGAATCCCTCGCGCGCGCGGCGGAGCTGCGGGCCCGGATGGACGAACGGCGCACCGTGCGCCACTTCTCCCCCGACCCCGTCCCCGAGCAGGCCGTCCGCGACGCCATCGCCTGCGCCGCCACGGCGCCGTCGGGGGCGCACCAGCAGCCGTGGACCTTCGTCCTGGTCAAGGACCCCGCGGTCCGCCGGCAGATCCGCGCCGCCGCCGACAGGAGGAGCAGATCTCCTACGACGGCCGCCTCGGCGACGAGTGGCTGGCCGCCCTGCGCCCCATCGGCACCGACGCCGTGAAGACCCACCTGACGGACGCCCCGGCCCTGATCGTGGTCTTCCAGCAGCGCTACTGGCTCGGCCCGGACGGCACGAAGCGCAAGCACTACTACGTGGACGAGTCGGTCGGCATCGCCGTCGGCATGCTCCTGACAGCCCTCCACCTCAGCGGCCTCGCGGCCCTCATCCACACCCCGAGCCCCATGCGGTTCCTCTCCCACGTCCTGCGCCGCCCCGAGAACGAGAAGGCCTTCGCGGTGATCCCGGTGGGCTACCCGGCGGACGACTGCGAGGTCCCCGACCTGGTCCGCAAGTCCCTGGACCAGGTGATGGTCGAGGTCTGACCGGCCCCGGAACACCCCGCACTGGGACCGCCCCCGCTCCGGACTTGGGGGTACCGGAGCGGGGGCGGGGTTCAGAGGAGGACGGGTCAGCCCATGTGGGGGTAGCCGTACTCGGTCGGCGGGACCAGGGTCTCCTTGATGGAGCGGGTCGAGGTCCAGCGGAGCAGGTTGGACGCCGCGCCCGCCTTGTCGTTGGTGCCCGAGGCCCGGCCGCCGCCGAAGGGCTGCTGGCCGACGACGGCGCCGGTCGACTTGTCGTTGATGTAGAAGTTGCCCGCCGCGAAGCGGAGCTTCTCCATCGTGTCGGCCGCCGCGTAGCGGTCCTGGGCGATGACGGAGCCGGTCAGGGCGTAGGCCGAGACGTTCTCCATCTGCGCGAGCATCTCGTCGTACTTGTCGTCCTCGTACACGTGGACCGCGAGGATCGGGCCGAAGTACTCGGTCGTGAAGACCTCGTTCTCCGGGTCGGTGCACTCGATGACGGTCGGGCGGACGAAGTAGCCCTCCGAGTCGTCGTACGTGCCGCCCGCGACGATCGTGCAGGTCGGGTCGGCCTTCGCACGGTCGATCGCGGCCTTGTTCTTCGCGAAGGAGCGCTCGTCGATCACCGCGCCGATGAAGTTCGACAGGTCGCGGACGTCACCCATGGTGATGCCGTCGACCTCGGCGGCGAACTGCTCCTTGAAGCCGTCGTTCCAGATCGAGGCAGGAACGTAGGCGCGGGAGGAGGCCGAGCACTTCTGGCCCTGGAACTCGAAGGAGCCGCGGGTCAGGGCGGTCTTCAGGATCGCGCGGTCCGCGGACGGGTGCGCGACGACGAAGTCCTTGCCGCCCGTCTCGCCGACCAGGCGCGGGTACGAGCGGTACTTCTCGATGTTGTTGCCGACCGTCTTCCACAGGTACTGGAAGGTCTTGGTCGAGCCGGTGAAGTGGATGCCGGCCAGCTCGGGGTGGTTCAGGGCCACCTCGGAGACGGCGATGCCGTCACCGGTGACGAGGTTGATGACGCCCTTGGGCAGACCGGCCGCCTCCAGGAGCTCCATGAGGAGGACCGCGGAGTGCGTCTGCGTCGGGGACGGCTTCCAGACGACCACGTTGCCCATCAGGGCCGGGGCGGTCGGCAGGTTGCCGGCGATGGCCGTGAAGTTGAACGGGGTGATCGCGTAGACGAAGCCCTCGAGCGGACGGTGGTCGCTGCGGTTCCACACGCCGGCGGAGTTCGCGGCGGGCTGCTCGGCCAGGATCTGGCGGGCGAAGTGGACATTGAAGCGCCAGAAGTCGACGAGCTCGCACGGGGTGTCGATCTCGGCCTGCTGCGCGGTCTTCGACTGGCCCAGCATGGTGGAGGCGGCCAGCTTCTCGCGCCACGGGCCGGCCAGCAGCTCGGCGGCGCGCAGGATGATCGCGGCGCGGTCGTCGAAGGACATCGCGCGCCAGGCCGGGGCGGCGGCCAGGGCGGCGTCGACGGCCTCCTGGGCGTCGGCCTGGGTGGCGTTGGCGTACGTGCCGATGACCGACTTGTGGTCGTGCGGCTGGACGACGTCGAAGCGCTCGCCGCCGCCCATCCGCTTGACGCCGTTGATCGTCATCGGGAGGTCGATCGGGTTCTCGGACAGCTGCTTGAGCTGGATCTCGAGACGCGCGCGCTCGGCGCTGCCCGGGGCGTACGAGTGGACCGGCTCGTTGACCGGCGCGGGGACCTGGGTCACAGCATCCATGGCGAGGTAACTCCTTGACCTGGTTCTGGGCTAGTTCTTGGTGATCATCGAGCGGAGGAAGAACAGCAGGTTGGCCGGCTTCTCCGCGAGGCGGCGCATGAAGTAGCCGTACCAGTCCGTGCCATAGGCCGTGTAGACCCGCATTCGATGACCCTCGGAGGCGAGCCGGAGGTGCTCTTCGCTGCGGATGCCGTAGAGCATCTGGAACTCGTACTCGTCCAGCTTGCGCCCTGCCTGGCGGGCGAGCTCCTGCGCGATGGAGATCAGGCGCGGGTCGTGGGACCCGATCATCGGGTAGCCCTCGCCCTCCATGAGGATCCGCATGATCCGGACGTACGCCTTGTCGATCTCGGCCTTGTCCTGGTACGCGACCTCGGCGGGCTCCTTGTAGGCGCCCTTCACGATCCGGACGCGGCTGCCGGCGGCGGCCAGGCGGCGGGCGTCGGCCTCGGTGCGGAAGAGGTAGGCCTGGATGACGCAGCCGGTCTGCGGGAAGTCCCGGCGCAGTTCCTCGTGGATGGCGAACATCGAGTCGAGGGTGGTGTGGTCCTCGGCGTCGAGGGTCACGGTGGTGCCGATGGCGGCGGCGGCCTCGACGACCGGGCGGACGTTGGCGAGGGCGAGCTCGTGGCCGCCCTCCAGCGCCTGGCCGAACATCGACAGCTTGACCGACATCTCGACGGCCTCGCCCAGACCCAGCTCCTTGAGGCGCTCGATGAGCTCCAGGTAGGCGTCCCGGGCGGCGTACGACTGCTCCACGGCGGTGATGTCCTCGCCGACCACGTCGAGGGTGACCTCCAGGCCCTTGCGGGTGAGCTCCTCGACGATCGGGATGACCTGGTCGACCGTCTCACCGGGGATGAAGCGGTTGACCACCGGCTTGGTCACCGGGGCGGCAGAGACGATTCGGCGCATCTTGTCGCTGCGCGAAGCGGCGAGGATCGCGGGACCCAGCACGGGGCACCTCCAACGGGTGGCAGAAGCGGTCATACGGGCGCCGCGGGGGTGTGCTGCGGCCGTAGGGAATACGCAAGTAAAACCACCGTGAAATTTATGGATCTCCCCGATCCTCTGCCATCGACAGCTGTCACGCATCCGTGTCCGCGATCTCATACATCTGTCTGAAGAGGCGTCGGCGGGGTGGGAGAATGTGCCCGTGAAGGGCGATTACCAGGACCTGGTGGACGAGATCTCGGCGCTGCTCGGCGCCCCGGCGACGCTGGAGAACCGGGACTTCCGCCTGATCGCCTTCGGCGCCCACGACAGCGAGGACGACCTCGCGATGGACCCCGTCCGCACCCGCTCGATCCTGACCCGGCAGTCCACGGCGGCGGTGCGGGCCTGGTTCGAGGGCTTCGGCATCGCCCGCGCCACCGAGCCGGTCCGGATCCCGGCGGCGCCGGACGCGGGGGTCTTCCGGGGCCGGATCTGCCTGCCCGTGCGGTACCGGGGCATCGTCCAGGGCTACGTGTGGCTCCTCGACCGGGATCCGGGGCCGGCGCCGGAGGCCCTGGCGGCGGCCACGGAGGTGGCCCAGCGGATCGGGGTGCTGCTCGCCGAGGAGGCCAAGGCGGGCGCCGACCTCTCCCGGGAGTTCCTCGCGGTGCTGACCGCCGGGCGGGGCTGGCAGCAGGACATGGCCGTGGCCTCGCTGAGGCTGGCCCTGGGAGCGGGGGCGGAGGGGCTGCACGCGGCGGTGTGCGTGGCCCCGTGGTCCGGGGAGGCGCCCCCGTCGGTGCCGGGGGCGGCGGCGGTGTGCGTCGTACCGGCGGACACGGCGGCCGCGGCCGGGCCGCCCCGCCTGGCGGTCCTCCTGCGGCTGCGCTCCGCGGACGCCATGGGCCCGGCGCTGACGGCGCTGGGCCGGCTCCTGCCCCGGGCTTCGGCGGCCGGAGGGGCGCCGGGGACGGCCGGGGGCGCGGGTGCCGTGCGGTCCTCGG
>NZ_JZWV01000168.1 GCF_000966975.1 Streptomyces katrae
GAGGCCGCGGGAGCGGTCGGCGCGGTAGCGGCCGCGGCGTACGGGGTGAGCGCCGGGGTGTCCGAGCCGGTGCAGGGGCTCGGGGAGCTGCCCGTCGCCTGGGGGCAGGCCGTCGCCGCCGCTCGGGCCGCCGCGGCCGAGCCCCGGCTCGGGCCGGTGGCCCGGTGGGCGGGGATCGGGCCGTACCGGATGCTGGGCGCGCTGGCCGCCGGGTCCGTGGACGACCCCGCGACGCGGACCCTGCTGAGTCCGGCCCACCGGGAGCTGGCCCGCACGGCCGAGGTCTTCCTCGACTGCGCCGGTGTACTACCGGCTGGGCCGGGTGGAGCAGCTGACCGGGCTCGACCTGGACGCCGGCGAGGACCGGCTGCTGCTCCACATGGCCCTCAAGACCGCCCGGCTGAACGGGTGACCGAACCCCTCCCCCGGACCCGGCGAC
>NZ_JZWV01000156.1 GCF_000966975.1 Streptomyces katrae
GGACACTGCTGCGGGCGGACGTGGCCCGGCTCCCGCTGCGTGACGGGGCCCTGGACGCGGTGTTCGCGGCCGGGCTCATCGCGCACCTGCCCGACCCGGCGGCGAACCTGCGCGAGCTCGCCCGCGTGGTGCGCCCCGGCGGCCGGCTCGCCCTGTTTCACCCGATCGGGCGAGCCGCGCTCGCCGCGCGCCACGGCCGCGAGCTGACCCCGGACGATCTGCGGGCCGAGCACAACCTCGGCCCGCTGCTGTCC
>NZ_JZWV01000157.1 GCF_000966975.1 Streptomyces katrae
ACCTCGGCCCGCTGCTGTCCGGTGCCGGCTGGGAGATGACCTCGTACGCCGACGAGGACTCCCGCTTCCTGGCCCTGGCCGTGCGCCGCGCCTGAGCGGCCCTTTTCCTTCTTTTACGTCGGCCCGCGCGCCGGGGTCCCCGCCGGACCCGGGGGCTACGCCGGAGGCTGGGCGTCCGCTCCGGCCGGGCGGCGCGGGTGGGGCACGGGGCAGCCGCTCGCCCCGGGCACGGGGAAGGTGCCGAGCTCGCCCACGTCGTAGCCGTGGGGGTAGCCCTTGATCTCCGGGTTCTGGCGCGCGTAGTGCGGGGCCTTCCTCGGCGGCAGCAGCCGTACCGCCCGGCCGCGCAGCCGCAGGGCGCCGTGCACCAGGCGGCTGACCACGGGGTGGGGGCGCTCGTAGCGGAAGGCCTCCAGCAGCGGTTCGTCCAGGAGGGCGCGGCTCGCGCGGAGGACGGCGGGGGCGAGGGGCGCCGGGTACCAGGAGGCCATCAGGCCGAGGGTGGAGTCGGCTACCGCGCGGCCGCCCTCGTCCCAGCCGAAGTGGGCCTCCTCGTAGGCGTCGAGGGTGGCCTCGAACTCCTCGAACGAGCCCGGAACGTCCTTGATGCCCAGGTGTCTGCCGAGCGTGGCGTAGTAGTTGGCGCAGGCGCGGCGCTCGTGGTGGGTCAGCGGGCGCCAGCCGTAGGCGTCGATCCAGCGCGAGGGGATCACCACGAACGTGCACAGGACGTAGCGCATGTCGTCGTCGGAGATGTCGTAGCTGCGGTGCATCTGGTTGACGCGGCGGATCGCGGTGCGGGCCGTGTCGTGGTCGAAGCCGTGCTCCACGACCGCGTCGAGGAGCAGCGCGGTGTCGTCGTAGCGCTTCTGGGGGCGCTCGGTGAACTCGGCGGTCTCGGCGAGCAGACTTCCGATGCTCGGGACCGCGTAGGTGCGGAAGAGGGCGAGTTCCAGGGCGCGGGTGAAGTCCCAGGGGAATTCGTAGGTGGCGGTGAGCCGGTAGATGGCGAGGAAGTCCTTGTCGGGGTCGAGCCGGAGGATCTCCTTCAGCCGGTCGTAACGCTGCACCGGTCTCCCTTTCTGTGGCGGGTGCCCAACTCTACGTGCAGGTAGCGGGCTTGAAAATCGCCGCCCGCCGGGTCTCGACGTGCGAGTTACCGGCTGGTTAGGGTGCGCCGACGGGACTGCGATCGGGAGGCCAGGTGTCGGACGAGGAGGGCGGGGGCTCGCTGTACGTGCTGAGCGCCGTGCTGCTGACCCCCACGCAGTTCCCGGCGTTGCTCGGCGACGACTTCCCGGAGGCCTGCGCCCTGCTGGGCGTGCCCCCTGCCGCCGAGGGGTACGGGCTCGTGCTCGGCCAGGACGAGGACGGTGCCCGCTGGACGGTCGTCGTGGACGACGTCTCGCTCGTGGCCGCCGCCATCGCCTCCTGGGACTGCGGCATGGAGTACGACCTGTCGCCCGACGAGCGGACGGTCGTGCTCTCGCTGGCGGGCTGGCCGCTGGAACTGACCGTGGCCACGCCCGGCATCCCCGCTCCGCACGACCCGGAGCGGGGCGCGGACGGAACCGGGCGGGTGCCGCTCGCGCC
The DNA here is from genome assembly GCF_000966975.1 of Streptomyces katrae. Lineage (GTDB taxonomy): Bacteria > Actinomycetota > Actinomycetes > Streptomycetales > Streptomycetaceae > Streptomyces > Streptomyces katrae. The sequence goes on from NZ_JZWV01000157.1 coordinate 1,594, forward strand.
GCCCTCGGCGGACGGCTGGGGGCCGGTGCAGCGGCGGCTGGGCGCGGACCAGATCGCCCGCGAGTGGGCGGACTGGCGCGAGCGCGTGGCGGAGGACGGCGGGGCCGCGGCCGCCGCGCACCCGGGGCTGGCGCGGGCGCTGCGGGAGGCGGTGGCCTACACT
>NZ_JZWV01000158.1 GCF_000966975.1 Streptomyces katrae
CGGCAGGCGCCCCCGCCGGGACGGGTGCGGTCGGCCTTCGCGGGTGAGGGCGTGCGGACCCTCCGGGCGGACGGGCCCGGCTGGTCGCTGGTGGCCCGGACCGGGGACGCCGCCTTCGTGCTGCTGGACGAGGAGCCGGGCGGGGTGCTGGCCGTGCCCCGTGAAGGGGCGGGCGGGCTGCCCGCGCTGCCCGGCCTGCTGGAGGCCCTGGACCGCGTCGCCGTGCGGCCGGTCTGAGGACGGATGAGGAAAGGGGAACGGTGATGGTCGAGTCGGTGCCCGTGGGCGTGGTCGTGGGCGGCCGGACGGACGTCGTGGACGACGACTGGGGGCGGGAACGGGCCGTGATCCGGCTGGACTCCGGCCTCTTCGGACCGGAGGCCCTCCACGGACTGGAGGACTTCTCGCACGTCGAGGTCGTCTACCACTTCGACCGGGTACCGGTGGAGAAGATCGAGACGGGTGCCCGGCACCCTCGGGGAAACCGGGACTGGCCTCTGGTCGGGATCTTCGCCCAGCGCGGGAAGAACCGGCCCAACCGGCTCGGCGTCTCGCGGTGCCGGGTCGTGCGCGTCGAGGGGCTGGACGTGCACGTGGAGGGCCTCGATGCCGTGGACGGCACCCCGGTGCTCGACCTCAAGCCGTACATGGCGGAGTTCGCTCCCCGGGGCGAGGTCCGCCAGCCGGAGTGGGCAACGGTCCTGATGCGGGACTACTACTGACGCCCGCGGGCCCGCTCAGACGCGTTCGAGCGGTATGTGCGGCAGCGGCGGGAGGGTGACCGTGATGGTGTCGCCGGGGCGGACCGTGCCGCCCCGGTGGACCACGCCCATGATCCCGGCCTTGCGGACCACCCTGCCCTCCTCGTCCCGGCCGACGACCTGCTTGAGCAGTCCGTCCTGGAACGCGTTGATCTGCGGGCAGGGGTTGCGCAGGCCCGTCACCTCCACGACCGCCTGCTCGCCTATCCCCAGCAAGGTGCCCGTCGGCAGGGCCAGGAGGTCTATGCCCTCGGTGGTGACGTTCTCCCCGAGCTGGCCGGGCGCGACGCTGAAGCCGGCCCGGGCGACCTCGTCGAAGAGCTCCCGGTGAATCAGGTGCACCTGACGCAGATTCGGCTGCGTCGGGTCCTGTGCCACGCGCGAGCGGTGCTTGACCGTGACCCCCGCGTGCACGTCGCCCTCGACGCCGAGACCGGTGAGCAGCGTGATGCTCTCCCGGTTCGGCTTCGTGAAGGAGTACTCGCCGTTGCTGCTGACCGCGGCGACCTGCGCCGTGGTGGTGCCGTTCATCTGGATGTCCCCCCTGCCGCTGTCAGCGGCCGATCCGCTTCCTCGACATGCCCCGCACCCTACGCCTCTGCGAAGAGTCCAGGAGGAGGTAGGCCAGCACCGGGACCCCGATCAGGACCGCCAGCGCCGGCCAGAAGCCGAACAGCCAGAACAGCACGACCGCTGCCGCGACCGCGACGACCGCGGTCCTTCCGCTCCTCGACATCTGCGGACACCTCCTCCTGCTTCGACCACTACCGGCACAACGCGCCGGAGCGGTGCCGCGTTCCCGGCCGGGTTCCGGCGCGGACTGGCCGACACGACGCTTGGCCGACACGACGCTTGCCGGGGTCGGGGACCGGCTCCACGATGGGGGCGCGCTCCGCATACCGCGGCTCCACGGCCCCTCGGGAGGGTGACATGGGCGATCCGTCGTTGGCGCTGCCGGGCGGGGCCGATCCCGCCGAACGCACGCGCGTGCTGCGGCGGGCGCACGACGCCTTCACCCGGGACGGACGGGTCGAGCCGCCGGTGCGGGCGGTGATCGCGAAGTCCTGGCGGCGCTGCGCACGGGCCCGGGTCAGCCCCGAGTGCGCGCCCCGCCTGGACCGGCCGGAGCCGGAACTGCTGGCCTACCGGGAACACCATCCGCTGGCCCGCGTGATGCCGCTGTTCCGGGACCTGGTGGGGGCGTTCGCGGCGCACGGGGCCCATCTGCTGGCGGTGTGCGACGCGCGGGGCGGACTGCTGTGGGTGGAGGGGGAACCGGCCACCCTGCGCCGGGCGGAGGGGCTGGGCTTCGTCCCGGGTTCGCGCTGGGCGGAG
>NZ_JZWV01000159.1 GCF_000966975.1 Streptomyces katrae
GGTTCGCGCTGGGCGGAGACGACGATGGGAACCAACGCCCCCGGTACGGCGGTCGCGCTGGGGGAACCCGTCCAGGTCTTCGGCGCCGAGCACTTCAGCCGCCGTGTGCACCCCTGGACCTGCGCGGCGGCCCCGGTCCGGGACCCGCGCACCGGGCGGGTGCTGGGCGCGGTGGACATCACCGGCGGCGACGGGCTGGCCCACCCGCACTCGCTGGCCTTCGTGCAGGCGGTGGCCCGGGCCGCCGAGGCCCAGCTGGCGCTGCTGGCGCCCGAGCCGGACGCGGCGGCCCCCGACACGCTCAGCGCC
>NZ_JZWV01000160.1 GCF_000966975.1 Streptomyces katrae
GCCCCCGACACGCTCAGCGCGCTCGGCCGGGACGAGGCGCTGCTGGTGCTCGGCGGGCGGCGGATCGTCCTGGGGCGGCGGCACAGCGAGATCCTGGCCCTGCTCGCGCAGCATCCCGAGGGCCTGACGGGCGAGGAGCTGGCCTACGCCCTGTACGAGGAGGAGTCGGTGGCGGCGGTGACCCTGCGGGCGGAGATGTCCCGGCTGCGCGCCGTGCTGGGTGCCGGGGTCCTGCTCTCGCGCCCGTACCGCACCGCGGCCCCCCTGGAAGCGGACTTCGCCGCCGTGACCCGGCACCTGGCGGCGGGTGCCGTCTCGGCCGCCCTCACCCGCTACCCGGGCCCGCTGCTGCCGGGCTCCTCGGCCCCGGGGATCGTCCGGCTGCGGCGGCGGATCGAGGACCAGGCGCGGGCGGCGGTGATCGCGCGGGCGGACGTGGGGCTGCTGTCGGACTGGGTGTGCAGCCCGTGGGGCGCGGACGACCCGGCGGTGTGGCGGGCGCTGGCCTCGGCGCTGCCGCCCCGCGACCGGCCGGCCGCGCTGGCCCGCGTACGTTCCCTCGACGCGGAGCTGGGCGCGGGACCCGGCCCGGGGCCGGGCGCGGGGCGTGCAACGTTCCCGCAACCTGCCCGCTCCTAGCCTCCTCCCCGAGCGCTGTCCGACGGCGGGCGGCGCCCGGCAAGGGGAGGACCACGATGGCCCGTTACGCCGCACCCGGTACCGAGGGCGCCCTGATGGCGTACGCGTCCCGCTACGACCACCACATCGGCGGGGAGTACGTACCGCCCGTGCGCGGCCGGTACTTCGAGAACCCGTCCCCCATCACCGGGCAGCCCTTCACGGAGGTCGCGCGCGGTACGGCGGAGGACGTGGAGCGGGCACTGGACGCGGCGCACGCGGCGGCCCCGGCCTGGGGCCGCACCTCCGCCACGGAGCGGGCGGGCATCCTGCTGCGCATCGCGGACCGCATGGAGCAGAACCTGGAGGCCCTGGCGGTCGCGGAGACCTGGGAGAACGGCAAGCCGGTCCGCGAGACCCTCGCCGCCGACCTCCCGCTGGCCGTCGACCAGTTCCGCTACTTCGCGGGGGCGCTGCGCGCGCAGGAGGGCTCGCTCAGCCAGTTGGACGAGGACACGGTGGCCTACCACTTCCACGAGCCGCTGGGCGTGGTCGGGCAGATCATCCCGTGGAACTTCCCGATCCTGATGGCGGTGTGGAAGCTGGCCCCGGCCCTGGCCGCGGGCAACACGGTCGTCCTCAAGCCCGCCGAGCAGACCCCGGCTTCCGTCCACTACTGGCTCAGCCTGGTGGCGGACCTCCTTCCCCCGGGGGTGGTGAACATCATCAACGGCTTCGGCGAGGAGGCGGGCAAACCGCTGGCGTCGAGCCCCCGGGTGGCGAAGGTGGCCTTCACCGGGGAGACGGCTACGGGCCGGCTGATCCTGCAGTACGCGGCGGAGCACCTGAAGCCGGTCACGCTGGAGCTGGGCGGCAAGAGCCCGAACCTCTTCTTCGACGACATCTGGACGAAGGACGACGACCTGCGCGACAAGGCCCTGGAGGGCTTCACCATGTTCGCGCTGAACCAGGGCGAGGTGTGCACGAGCCCCTCGCGCGCCCTGATCGAACGCGGCCGCTACGGCGACTTCCTGGACGCGGCGGTGGCCCGGACCGAACTGATCGTGCCGGGCCACCCGCTGGACACGGACACGATGATCGGCGCGCAGGCCTCGGAGGAGCAGCTGAGGAAGGTCCTTTCGTACGTGGAGATCGGCCAGCGGGAGGGCGCGAAGATCCTCACGGGCGGCGGCCGGATCGACCACGGCGGCGACCTGGCGGGCGGCTTCTACGTCCAGCCGACCATCTTCGAGGGAGACAACCGGATGCGGATCTTCCAGGAGGAGATCTTCGGTCCGGTGGTGTCGGTGACCTCGTTCGAGGACTTCGACGACGCGGTCCGCATCGCCAACGACACGGCGTACGGCCTGGGCGCGGGCGTCTGGACCCGCGACGTCAACACGGCCTACCGCGCGGGCCGCGCGATCCAGGCGGGCCGCGTCTGGACGAACTGCTACCACGCCTACCCGGCCCACGCCGCGTTCGGCGGCTACAAGCAGTCGGGCATCGGCCGCGAGACCCACAAGATGATGCTGGAGCACTACCAGCAGACCAAGAACATGCTGGTCAGCTACTCCCCGAAGAAGCTCGGCTTCTTCTGAGCGCCTTTGCCCCGGCCGGCCGGGCCCGGGCCCGGCTGCTGGTGGTCCCGGACGCCCTGTGCAGTACCAGCCGTCTCGCCTGCCAGGTGTACGCCGGCCGCCTGCCGAGGGGGCCGGCCGGTCCTGGGAGGGAGTGGGCCAAATCTTGCTCAAGGCCGGACCTGCGCCCCCGCCCGGGCGTGGGAGGCGGCTAGCTTGTCCGGACATGAGTGTCGATCGTGGCTGTGGGTCAGAGGTGTCCGTCCCGCGTCGCCGACTGGTGCGTGCAGGGTTGCGCGGGGCCGCGGTGTTGGGGGCGGGGCTGGTGTGCGGGGCGTCGGCAGCCTCGGGCTCCCGGTCCGGGGCGGCGGTCGGCGACAGACCGCGGCCCTGCGAGCCGGGGCGTGCGTGGCGTGAGCTGGAGGCGGGGAACCGGCGGTGGCGGACGTTTCGTGAGAGCCATCCGGACCAAGCCGGGGACGTGCGCCGGGCGCTGGTGGGCGGGCAGCACCCGTTCGCGGTGGTCCTGGGGTGCGTGGACTCGCGGGTGCCACCGGAGCTGGTCTTCGACCAGGGGCTGGGCGATCTGCTCACCGTGCGGTCGGCGGGCGAGGTCCTGGACGAAGCGGTCCTGGGCAGCATCTCGTACGGGGTGCTGGAACTGGGTGTCCCGCTGATCGTCGTCCTGGGTCACCAGGGGTGCGGAGCAGTCGCCGCTGCCGTGCACGCCGAGGCCGGCGGTGCGCTCCCGGCGCACGTCCGCTACCTCGCGGAGCGGATCCGGCCGGCGATCGACCACCGGCTCGAGGGCCAGGCCCGGATCGACGCGGCGGTCACCGAGAACGTCCGCCGGGTCCGGGCGCGTCTCACCGCCGAGCCGGACCTCGCCGCCCGGGTCGCCGACGGTTGCCTGGCCATCGTCGGAGCACGCTACGAACTGACCAGCCAGCTGGTGCGCAAGGTGCCCTGATCAGCCTGGGCCGGTGAACTTCCCGGCGGCGGCCCCTCACCAGCTAGACTTGCAGAGTTATGCAATTTACTAGTTCTGGACATGGTGGACGGGGTTGGGGTGTGGCCGGGTTCGAGGAAGCGGCGCTGGAACGGGTACGTGTGGCGCGGGCTCATCTCCAGGCTGCGCAGGAGGCCGCCGACGCCTTCGAGGAGGCGCAGGCCGCTGAGGAGCTGGAGGACGCGCTGCGCGTGGCCCACGATCACGGCGTGGCCACCGACGCCGGGACCGGCCGATGAACCCCGCGGTGCCCGCCGCGCGTCCGGGGCGTCGGCGCACGACAACGCCTGCCGACGCCGGCCGGGCCGCCGGGCAGGGGCTGCGCTTGTACGAGATCACCTACCTCGGCACCGGCCCTGAGCCCGAGGTCCGCACGGTCGAGGCCGGTGAGGTCGCCGCCGTCATCGAACACGCAGGCGAGCACGGCGTGCAGGTCCTCGTCCGTCCGTGCCGCGGCCAGGTCGGAGAGCCGAGCACGAGGAAGGAAGACGCATCATGACGGACAACCCGTCCGAGACGGACACGGCTGCGGAGCAGGAGAAGTGGAAGGAGAAGGGCGTTGCGATGCGGGCCTTCTTCTACATCTTCGGCACGCACGTGTTCGCCGGGTTCGTCTGGTTGCTCTTCTACCTGGGGCAGCACGCCCAGAAGTGAGACCGGGACCGAAGTGGGATCCAGCACCCCTGGGTGCGGGTTCGGGGAGGGAGCGGCCGCCTTCCGGTGTCAGAAGCGCGTGTCGAACCCGCACTAACGGAAGACGGCCGCCGCATGTGGAGTGCGGGCCCTGCAGGGCCCGCACGGTGGGGTACCGCTCAGGTGTGGCGGCCCGCCTTGAGGTCGGCCAGGAGTTCGGCCTGGCCCTCCAGGACCCCGGAGAGGATGCCGCGGGCGACCCGCAGGAGCTCGGCGATCTGGGGATGGGTCAGGCTGTAGTGGACGTTCGAGCCTTCGCGGCGGGTGACCACCAGGTTGGCCTTGCGCAGGACGGCGAGCTGCTGGGAGAGGCTCGCGGCTTCCACCCCGACCTCGGGCAGCATCTCGGCGACCGCGTGCTCGCGTTCGGACAGGAGCTCCAGGACGCGGATGCGCACCGGGTGCCCCAGCGTTTTGAAGAACTCCGCCTTCAGCTGGTACAGCGGCGTGCTCACTCGTGTACCTCTCCCCTGACTGCCCATCTCATCCACCCGGAACCGTTCCTCCGTAGGGCATCCGTTCGCCCCTCTTCACACCTTGCGACCTCCACAATTGCAGACCCCTGCAACTCGCGGGATCCGGGACCCGTCTTCAGGGCCAGGCCTCCGGACGGTGGTGCCGGTCTCAGATGAGGGCGGACGCCTCGGGCGACTGCCCGGTGGGCCAGTCATCGGTGGTCCACTGCTTGACCGTCCCGCCAGCTCCGTGGGCGGCCAGAGCGGTGGCGAGGTCGCAGTGCACGGGCACGGGCGCGCAGGTCCCATCGGGGACGAGCGAGCCGTCCGCGGGGATCGCGGCGAGCTCGAGTCGGCGCCCGTTCTCGCCGAGACGGCGGGCGGCCTGGGCGATGGCGATCTGCCCGCCGGCCGACCAGCCCAGCAGCCCGGTCAGGTCGAGGATGACCGGGCCGGTGCCCCGGGCGAGCGCCCAGCCGATCGCTCCGGTGAACCGGTCGGTGGCCTCCGAGCCGAGATACCCGGCCAGGGACAGCACGCCCAGGTCCTGACGGGTGGTGTAGCGCCATTCAATCGTCATCGTCAGCTCCTCGGCTTCACAGGGGAAGGGTGATCCAGATGGCCTTGCCGCGCCCGTCCGCATCCGCCCGCACGACAGCGGTGCCGCCGAGCTCCATCGTCATCTCCACCACCATGGCCAGGCCGCTGCCCGGCGCGGTGCCCAGCGCACCGAACAGGGCGGGCTGGTAGGGGTGACGGTCGTGGACGGCGAACGCGAAGGCGCCGGGTCCGTGGGCGTAGGTCACGGTGATCATCGGGGAGGACACGGCGGCGTGACGGACGGCGTTGGTGACCAGCTCGGCCACGATCAGCAGCGCCGGTCCCACGCTCGGGTGCCGCAGGCCCACCCCGCATTCCACGAGGACCAGCTCGGTGGTCTCCCGGGCGATGCGCACGGCCGAGCCCATGGCCGGCACGTCCAGCACGTGCCGGTAGGGCATCGTCTCGACCTGGACGCTCACCGGCCCGCCTCCGAGACCGCCCGGGCCAGACGGAACCCGGACACGGACTGCGGGCGCAGCCGCAGCAGGGTGTCGTGCGGGCCGTGGCTCCAGCCGGGCAGGGTGCGCCGGTAGTGGGCGGCCTCGTCCGGGTCGGCGATGACGTCGGCCGGCCCGTGGGCGCTGACCGTCCAGCCGGTCCCCGCCGGGGTGCGGACCTCATCCACGTGGTAGGTCAGCAGTGCCCGGCCGGGGATGGTGGCAGCCTGCACGGGGGCGCGGACGACGAGGCGCCCGTACTCCATGACGTGTGCGGCGGGGCGGACGACGACCACCTCCCGCTGGACGTAGATGAGACGGCCCTGCGCGGAGCCTTCGAGGAGCCACAGGGCCTCGGTGCCGGAGACCTCGATCATGCGGCGGTCGGCGGGAACGGTCATCGTGCGCCCTTCCGGATGCGGTGCGGTCGGTGATGCGTACGCGGCAGCAGGCCCGCCTGCTCCAGGTGCTTGCGGGCCCCTGCGATCGCCTCCGGGGTCGTGGCGTACTCCCGGCCCTCCAGACGCAGCAGCTCCAGGACGCCGACGGCGTGCAGGGCCTGGCGCTGGCCGGGCCGGATGCCCGAGGTCATGACGGCGATGCCGCGGCGGTTCAGCCTCTCGACCGCGTCCTTCAGCACGAGGGCGCCGGTGGCGTCCAGGGTGGTCACCCGCGCCATGCGCAGGATGACCACCTTCACGTCGGCGACCTCGGAGAGTTCGAGGAGGAAGCGGTGGGCGCCGGCGAAGAAGAGCGGCCCGTCGATGCGGTAGGCCACGATGTGCTCGGCGAGCAGGGCGTGCTCTTCGTCGCTGTGCTCGCCGGGTACATCCGGGCGGAAGTCGACCTGTTCCATCCGCGCCTGGCTCGCCACCGCCTTCAACGCGAGGGCGCCCGCCACGACGAGTCCGATGATCACCGCGTACACGAGGTCGAGGATCAGCGTGGCGGCGGCGGTCAGGACCAGGACGACGGCGTCCGAGCGGGTGGCCTTCGCCATGGCGCGCAGCGAGCCGACCTCCACCATGCGGATGGCCGTGGCCAGCAGCACGCCGGCCAGGGCGGCCAGGGGGATCTTCGAGACCAGGGGGGCGGCGGCGAACACGATCACCGCGAGTACCGCGGCGTGGGTGAGTGCGGCGAGCCGGGACGAGGCGCCGGTGCGGACGTTGACCGCGGTACGGGCGATGGCGGCGGTGGCGGGGACACCGCCGAACAGCGGGGCCGCGAGGTTGGCGATGCCCTGCCCGAACAGCTCCTTGTCCGGGTCGTGCTGCTGCCCCACCGTCATCCCGTCCGCCACGGTCGCCGACAGCAGCGACTCCAGCGCGGCGAGCGCCGCGACCGCGACCGCCGGGGCCAGCAGCGAGCCGAACGCGGAAACATCGAGGAAGGCCAGCGACGGGGCGGGGAGCCCGGAGGGAAGATCCCCGATCGGGGCCGCCGCGTCGAGGTGGAATACCTGGGTGATCACGGTAGCGGCGATGACCGCGACGATCGAGAACGGGACCGTCGGCCTCCACCGCGCCCCGGCCAGCATGACCGCCGCCACACCCACGGACAGGCCGATCGCCGTCCAGTTCGGGAACGCCACGAACTCCACGAGCGCCCGCCACGCCACCAGCAGGACCTTCTCCCCCTCCGGCTTCTCGACGCCGAGGGCGTTGGGTATCTGCTGGAGGCCGATCACGCACGCGATCCCCAGGGTGAAGCCCTCCACCACCGGCGCCGGCACGTACCGCATGTACTGCCCGGCACGCAGCAGCGCGAGACCGATCAGGAGGACACCGGCCATCAGGCCGACGGTGAGGACGCCGCCGGGCCCGTACCGGGCGACGATCGGCACCAGCACCACGGTCATCGCCCCGGTCGGTCCGGACACCTGGAGGTTCGACCCGCCGAACAGGGCGGCGAGCGAACCCGCGACCACGGCGGTGGCCAGCCCCGCCTCCGCACCCAGGCCGGAGGAGACCCCGAACCCGAGGGCGAGGGGAAGGGCCACGATCGCCACGGTGAGACCGGCCAAGAGGTCCCGGCGGGGGCTGCGGGCCATGACCGCGTAGTCGGCCCGGGCGGGCAGGACGGCGCGGACCCGGCCCACGACGGCCGTCACCACGGTGTTCACGCTCACGAGGTCGCAACCTCGGACTCGCGCAGTTCCTCCAGCAGCACGCTCTGCCCGGTCAGGACTTCGGTCAAGATCCGCCGCGCCGCCCCCATCAGCTGCGCCACGTCCCCGCCCGCCAGCTCGTAGACCACCGTCGCGCCGTTACGGGTCGAGGTGACGATCCCCGAGCGGCGCAGGACCGCGAGCTGCTGGGACAGGGCGGAGGGCTCGACCTCGATCGCGGCCAGCAGGTCCCGAACCGGCATCGGCCCGTCCTGCAGCAGCTCCAGAACCCTTATCCGCACCGGGTGCCCGAGCATCCGGAAGAACTCGGCCTTCGCCTGATACAGCGGAACCGGCACGGTCTCGCACCCTTCTCACCGCCCCGAACGGGGCAAACGCCTGGTGCTGTGCCCGCGGCTACCTACGGACACAGCCATCACAGCATGTATGAAATTGCAGACTTTTGCAATTTGCTACTATGGCGACTCCCCCTTCCCGACGTCCAGAAACCTGCGTGAATGAGCGACAGCCTGCCTCCGTGTCCGAAGTGCTCCAGCGAGTACACCTACGAGATGAACGCCCTGGTGGTCTGCCCGGAGTGCGGCCACGAATGGGTACCCGCCGAGAGCGCCGAGGGCGGTGCCGACGCCACCTCGGAGCGGGTGGTCAAGGACGCCGTCGGCAACGTGCTGCGCGACGGCGACAGCGTGACCGTCGTAAAGGCGCTGAAGGTCAAGGGCAGTCCCTCGGGCATCAAGGCGGGCACCAAGGTCCGCAACATCCGTTTGATCGACGGCGTCGACGGCCACGACATCGACTGCCGGATCGAGGGCTTCGGAGCCATGCAGCTCAAGTCGAGCGTGGTCAAGAAGGCCTGACCCGCGGATCGCGTACGCAGGATTCCCGTCTCGGCTGCCTGCAGCACGGAACACCTCTGGCCGGGCCTTGCGAAAGGCCCGGCCAGAGGTGCTTGGGAGTGTGTCGGCGTCCGTACGCCGGGCGCGTCAGAAGAGGGTGACCGTGACACTCACGTGCTCGGCCGCGAAGCGGGCCGCCTCGAACAGGGCCGCGCCGGCGAAGGCGTAGAGCGTCGCGCCCAGCGGATCGGCCGGGTCCAGCGCCACCGGGCGGCGGTGGCTCCGCGACAGCACGGGCGCGGGCACCGCCACCGGCCCGGCGGCGGGCGTCGGCCGTACGTGCGGTTCCGCGGGCGTCGGCGACTCGGCTGACGTGCCTTGACTGTTTGTGCAACGATTGCACATGGTGTGTCCCTCCGGATGTGCCGTGGGCCGGCCTCTCATCGGGTGTTGTGAGAGACGGTCGGTGAGCGGCCGGGCCCGTATTTCTCGTGATCAGTCGCGATCAGTCATGATCAGCCGCGGTTCTTGATCCGCAGGAAGACCGTGACCAGACCGGGCACCACCGAGATCAGTCCCAGTGCGTGCGAGATGACCGCACCGGGGAAGGCGCCCGCGAACGAGACGGCCATCAGACTCGCGGCGAGCGAGGTCCGGCCGAGGACCACGCTGGTCTCCTCGTCCTCACGTCGCTGCCTGAACTGGATCGCATCGGCCTTCTGCATGATGCGGGAATGGCGCTGAGCGGTGATCGACTCCCCTCGGGCGTAACTGTCGCGCATCAGGATCCCCCTTCCATCTGTTCCGCGAAGAACGCCAAAACGGCCTCCGCGTCGGTGACCGCCCTGATCCGGGCGATCGCGTCCGAGGTGCCCACCGAGTCGACCGAGACGCGAAACAGCTCGGCAGTCACCTCCCTCCGGTACCCGAAGACGCAGCGCGCCTCGAAGATCCGCTTCATCGACTCGGGCATCTCGTCGACGACCCGCAGCCCCTTGGCCACCTCCTCGTCCGCGACGTCCGCGAAGTACTCCGCGTAGACGCGCCATCCGTACCAGTCCTTGCGCGTCCACGAGTCCGGCACCTGCTTGCGGGCCTTCCTCGCGTAGCTCCGGACCAGGCTGTGCAGCCAGCCCACCGGATCGGCCGGCCGGTTCGGCCAGTTGGCGCACATCCAGGCGTACCCGTCCTCGACCACGCACTCGATGTCCACGCGCGGGTCGCGGCACGTGGTGAGGGCGATCCGCTGACAGGGCTGGTACTGCTCCGAGATCAGCGCGTTCTGGACGCGCTTGTCCTCGTCCGTCGGCTGGTGGACCCGGACCCGGCCCTTGGTGAGAGACCGCCCCTCGGTGAAGAACGACACCGGTACCTCCCTTCGCTCTGCCCCGACCGGAAATCAGCCTGCCAGAACCGGCCAACCCTGCCGTGGAGTTGCCGGGATCACGGACGGGAGGGCTCCGCTCCGGTGTCAGCCCGCCGACGGCGGTGCAGGGGGCGGCAGATGCCGGGTGACCCTCTCCAGCCGCTCGAAGAGCCGCGCCACCAGCGCGTCCGCCGCCCCCTGGTCGGCCGTGGCCGCCGCCCGGTATGCCGAGGCGATCCCGTGCATCGAGTTCGCGAAGTCCACGGCGCATTCGACGTACTCGCCGAATCGCCCGACCGGATCCTCCACGTCCGCCGTGGCGCCCGGCGCGTTAACCGGGTTAACGGCGTGCGCCGGACCGCCCGGAGCGGATCCGTACGCGGCCGGCCGGGCGACGCTCCGACTCCTGCCCTGGCTGCCGTTCCGCCCGCCGCTCATCGCCTGCTCGGCCGCCGCGTGCTGGAGCCCCGGCGCCATGGCGCCGATCCGGCGGGCGTCCTTCACCTTCAGCTCGCCGCGCTCCACCAACTCCTGCAAGTCCGGTGCCAGGTCCAGCAGTTTCAGCCGCTGCGACACCCACGCCGCGGTCTTGCCCAGCTGCTGGGCCACCAGCCGCTGGTGACCGTGCTCCCGCACCAGCTCCCGGACGGCGCGTGCCTGCTCCATCACGTGCAGGTCGAGCCGGTGCATGTTCGCGACCAGCGCCGCCTCCAGCAGGGCCGCACGGCTGGCCGCGAGATCGTCGCGTACGTCGACCCGCAGCGCCGACAGCCCCGCCTCGCCCCGCCTCGCGCGCCGCGGCGAGCCGGCGGTTGCCGTCGAGGACCACGTACGCGGCCCCGCCCAGGGCCGCCTCCTGGCCCGCGTGCACCGCCAGGAAGGCCTCGCGCCGCACCACCGTCAGCGGCTGGACCTGCCCCGTGGACCGTAAGGACTGGACCGTCTCCGCCAGGTCACCGGCGTGGTTGCGCGGGTTGAGCGGATTGCGCCCCAGCCGCTCCAGCGGGACCGTCCGCTCCTCCTCGACCTCTCCCATGCTGCCGACCCCTCCGTTCCTCCGCCTCGTATCGGCGTCGGAACCTAGCAGGAGCCGGACCACCCGGCGTGCCCCGCACCGGAGCACACGGGAGCGCACGGGTGGCTGCCACCGGCTCACTCCCGTCAGCCGGTGACTCGTTCCCCAGCTGCCGTTCAGGCCCGGCGGGCTCCAGCCCCTCCAGCCACGGGAACGGCCTGCGGCCCGGAGGGACCGCAGGCCGGACTCTGGCGCGCCTGTGGGGTGGTGGCGGGCCATGGACTCCGCTGTGATGGGGGCACGGGGGCCCACCGACGTCAGGATCTGCGCGCTATCAGAGCCACGTGAAGCAGCCTGTCACATTAGGTCGGGGGCGTCCACGGCTGCCGGGTTGACGACCTGGTCGACCGGGGCGCCCTGCAGGAGGCGCTTGACGGGGACTTCGAGTTTCTTGCCGGTGCGGGTGTGCGGGATGCCGGGGACTTCGAGGATCTCGTCGGGGACGTGGCGGGGGGAGGCACCCGTGCGGATCGCCTGCTTGATCTTCTCGCGGAGCGGGTCGTCCAGGGTGGCGTCGGCGGCGAGGACCACGAACAGGGGCATCCAGTAGCCGCCGTCGGGTTCTTCCGCTCCGATGACGAGGGCCTCGGTGATCTCGGGGAGGCGTTCGACGACCTCGTGGATGTCGGCGCTGCCCAGGCGTACGCCGTTGCGGTTCAGGGTGCTGTCGGAGCGGCCGTGGACGATCACCGAGCCGTGGGAGGTGAGGGTGATCCAGTCGCCGTGCCGCCACGCGCCGGGGTGGGAGGTGAAGTAGGCGTCGCGGTAGCGGGTGCCGTCGGGGTCGTTCCAGAAGTACAGCGGCATGGACGGCATCGGCCGGGTGACGACCAGCTCCCCGACCTGGTCGACGACAGGGACGCCCTCGGCGTCGTACGCGGCCAGGGCCACGCCCAGGTGGGGCGCTGAGAGCTCTCCTGCCCAGACCGGTGTGTTGGGGGCGCTGCCGGCGAAGCCGGAGACGACGTCCGTGCCGCCGCTGATGGACGCGAGCAGGACGTGGTCGCCGACGTGGTGGCGGACCCAGGGGTAGGCGGAGGCCGGCAGTGCGGAGCCGGTGCAGCCGACCACGCGGATCGACGACAGGTCGTGCGCCGAGGGGTCGATGCCGTACTTGGCCATGCCCAGCAGGTACTGGGGGCTGGTGCCGAAGACGGTCACCCGGTGGCGGGCGGCCAGCTCCCACAGGACGTCGGGTGTGGCGAAGGGTGCCGGACTGCCGTCGTAGGTGCACGTGGTGGCCCCGGTGAGCAGCGTGGAGGCGACCAGGTTCCACATCATCCAGTGGGTGGTGGTGTACCACAGGAGGCGGTCGCCGGGGCCGAGGTCGGAGTGGAGGCCGAGGGTCTTGAGGTGTTCGAGCAGGACGCCGCCGTGGCCGTGGACGATGCCCTTGGGCGGACCGGTGGTGCCCGAGGAGAACACGATCCACAAGGGGTGGTCGAAGGGCACGGGCGTGCAGGTGAGTTCCTCGGTGCGGGTGGAGGCGTCCTCCCAGCGCACCACCGGCGACGGGTACGCCTGTGGCGGCGGCCACGGCAGGCCCACGTGGTCCACGAGCACGGTCGCCTTCAAAGTCGGCAGCGTGCCGACGAGTTCGAGGGTCGCGTCGCGGCGGTCGTGGGTGGTGCCGTTGAAGAGGTAGCCGTCGGCGGAGATCAGGACGGTGGGTTCGAGCTGGGCGAAGCGGTCGGCGGCGGCCTTGGGGGCGTAGTCCTGCCCGCAGACCGACCACACGGCGCCCAGGCTCGCGGCGGCGAGGAAGGCGACGATCGCGTGCGGGGTGTTGGGGAGGTAGCCGACGACCCGGTCCCCCTGACCGACGCCCAGGTCGCGCAGGGTGGCGGCGACGGAGGCCACCTGTGCCCGCAGCCGGCCGCCGGTCACCTCGTGTCCGGCGCCGGTCTCGTCGAGGGCGATGACCGCCACGGTGTCGTCGGTGAGGTTGCGCAGGGCGTGGTGGGTGTAGTTGAGGGTGGCGCCGGGGAACCAGCGGGCGCCCGGCATCCGCTCCTGCGCGAGCACCTGCTCGTACGGGGAGTCCGCGTCGATGCCGAAGTAGTCCCACACCGCGGCCCAGAAGCCCTCCAGGTCGGTGACCGACCAGTGGTGCAGGGCGGCGTAGTCGGTACCGTCCACGCCGGCGTGGCGGGCGAAGTCCATGATGCGGCTGTCGGCGACGGCCTGCGGATCGGGCGTCGCGAAGGGTTCCGGGTACGGCCTGGTCATTCTGTGGAGCTCCTCAGCAGGCTGTTCTCCACGGTCCGTGGGGAAGGGCGGGGGCTGCGCGTGGTGTGCAGGAGGGGCGCCCAGGCGGCGGTGTCCGTGAAGTCGTGCCTCCCGGCCGGGACGACGTCCATGACGACGCGGTCGGGACGCAGCAGGACGGCGTCCGCCCGGCCGGCGCGCAGCCAGGCGGCGAGCGTGCCGTCGTCACGGAGGTCGGTCACGGGGATCGCCGGGACGCCGAGCCCGTGGGCCAGGGCGCGCAGCGAGGGCCCGGGTTCGGCGGCGGTCAGGACGGTGAAGCTGTCGCCGAGCAGTTCGTCCAGGCGGCCGCGCCGGCCGTCGAGTGCCACCCACGGTTGCGGGCAGTGGGTGCCCGCCAGACCCTTGCGGGTGCGGCGCCGGACGAGGGGCCCGGCGGTCAGGGGCGGGCTGAGGTCGCGTCCCGCCGCCGCGGTGAGGCCGGGTATGCGGCAGGCCGCGGCCAGGATCCTGCGGCGCAGTGCGGCGGCGCCGTCCTGGCCGCCGGTCATGGCCCACCCCATGGCGACCGCGAGCCGGATCGCGTGCCGTGCGTGCGGCTTGCGCTCGCTCTCGTAGGTGTCCAGCAGCCGTTCGTCGGCGCCCTCGCCCAGGACGCGGGCCAGCTTCCAGGTGAGGTTGTGGGCGTCACGCAGGCCCGCGCACAGCCCCTGGCCGATGAACGGCGGGGTGAGGTGGGCGGCGTCGCCGAGGAGGAAGACCCGTCCGCTGCGCCACCGGTCGGCCACCCGGGCCCGGAAGGTGTACTGCGTCTCCCGTACGACGTCGAAGTCCCCGTCGTACGAGGGCGACAGCCACGGGGCGATCAGCTCGCGGACCGGTTGCTGCCCTTCTTGCAGCCGGAACTCCCAGCGGTAGCGGTCCTCACCGACGCGCATGAACGTCGCCGGCCGGTGCGGGTCGCAGACCTGGTCGACGCCTTCCCAGCAGCGGACGTCGGCCTTCGTGCGGACGTCGATGACGGTCCAGCGTTCCTCGAAGCGCAGGTCCTCCCATGCGGCGCCGATGGCGTCGCGGGTGAGGCTGCCCGCGCCGTCGCAGCCGAGGACCGCCTCGGCCCACAGATGATGCTCACCGTCCTCGTCGCGATAGGTCACGCGCACGGGGCCGGCCGGGTCCGGGCCGACGCCGGTGACCTCGACACCGCCCCGCAGTTCGCACTCCGGGCGGCGGGCGAGGGCGTCGCGCAGCAGTCGTTCCAGCTCGGGCTGGTCGAACATGCTGGTCTGCGGGTAGCCGTGACGGCCGTGCTCGGAGCGCCGGAACTCGGCCATGACCCGGTGCCGGGCGTCCAGCAGCCGAAGGCCGTTCGCGGGGCGGGCGATCGCGGCGAACTCCTCGCCCACGCCCGCGGCCTGGAGGATGCGGCGCACCTCGTCGTCGGTGGCGACGGCACGCGGGAGCGGGTAGACGTCCTGGTGGCGTTCCAGGACGACGGTGCGGATACCCCGCCGGGCGAGGAGGAGGGCGGCGGTCACGCCCACCGGCCCGGCGCCGATGATCACGACGGGTGCGGGGTCCGTCTGTGCGGGGTCTGTCTGTGCGGGGTCTGTCTGTGCGGGCCCGGGTGCGGTGTCCCGGGGTCCGGCCTGGTCGGCGGTCATGTGCGGCTCACCTCGGGTATCAGTTCGCGTCCGTGACGGGCGTGCGCTGCTCGCCGAGGTCGATCCGCCCGTCCGCGGTCGAGATCGTCGCCGTGATCACGTCACCCGTGTGCAGGTAGTGCGGGTTACGGGCCTGGCTCTTGAAGAACGCCTTCCACTTCACGGCGGGCGGCAGCAGCGCGCCGATCTTCTCGACCGCCTTGGGCGGGGCCTTGAGGGCCGTGCCGCCGGGGGTCCCGGTGAGCAGCAGGTCGCCGGGGTCGAGGGTCTGGAAGCGGGCCAGCAGGGTCAGCGCCTGTGCCGGGCGGACGATCATGTCGGCGAGGGTGCGGTCCTGACGGAGCTCGCCGTTGACCGACAGCCGCAGCCGCAGATCGAGGAGGTGGGCGAAGTCCTCGGGCTCCAGCAGTGCCAGGCAGGGCCCGGTCGGTGTGAAGGTCGGGTACGACTTGCTCTCGTAGAACTGCGTCTTGGTCAGCTGCACCTCGCGGGCGCTGACGTCGTTCGTGATCACCAGCCCGGCGACATGGGTCGGCAGGTCACGCTCCTCGACCACGGTGCCGACGGGCAGGGGGGCGCCCATGACGAGCCCGAGTTCGATCTCGTAGTCGAGGAACTTCACGTGCGACGGCCGGACGATCGCCTCGCCCGGGCCGCTCACCGACCCGGACGCCTTGCGGAAGAAGGCGGGTGGGATGTCGCCGGTGAAACCCGAGTCGCGGGCGTGGCTGCGGTAGTTGACCATCTGGGCGACGACCCGGCAGGGAGTGGTGACCGGGGAGAGGACGACCAGGTCGGCGACGGGCGTGCCCGCGTCCCCGGAGAGGGCGGCCTCGCGCACGGCCGCCCGGTCGGCGATCAGCTCGGCGGTGGTGGCGGCCGAGGTGGCGACGGGGACGGCCCGGTCGCCTCGGAGTACCCACCAGCCGTCGGCGGTGCGCAGGACGTTCGTACTCATGTCAGTGCCTTTGTGAGGGGTTGGGTGTGCGGGGGTTCAGGACTTGGCGGCTTTGAGCAGGCCCAGCAGGCGTGCCGGGTCCATCTCGTTCTCGCCCCGCAGGGCTTCGATGACGTCACGGACCCGCTGCGGGGAGGGGCTCGCGCCGAGGAAGTCACGGGTGGCGGGGGGTCCCCACTGGGCGAGGCCGGAGGTCGACATGGGCGCCCAGCCGGGCTCCAGGTCGCAGGAGAACAGGTCGCCGTCGGCGAAGTGCTCCAGCATGAAGCGGTCGGGGTCGCGCCAGTAGTCGAAGAGCTGGCTGCCCTGGATGTGCCGGCCGATGCCCCAGCTGCGCTGGTAGCCGCGCTCGGCCAGGTACTCGCCGCCTGCGGCGATCGAGTCGAGGTCGGTCACCTGGTAGGCGGAGTGGACGTAGCCGTTGCCGGGGCCCAGGTGCATGGCCAGCGTGTGGTGGTCGACGGCCCGGCCGCCCTGGTCACAGCGGATGAACGCCATCGTCGGGCCACGGCCGCGTTGGCCGTCCAGGAACAGGAAGTCGGAGACGATCATCCCGAGGGTGTCCAGGTACCAGTCGAGGGCGCGCCCGAACACCCGTGTCTCCAGGACCACATGCCCCAGGCGCTGGATGCGGGAGGGTTCACGCGGCGGGCGCTGGGCGACGTTCGTGCGACGGTGACCGGTGCCGAAGTTGAGCAGGAGCGGCTGCTGCTCGGGCAGCGCCGGCAGTTCCTCCGTGCAGTGCACGACCCGGACCGGGAAGCCGGAGGGGTCGAGCAGGTCGACCGCCTTGCCGCCGCCGGGCACGTCCGCGTCGCGTACGGACGCGCCCGTGGCGCGGGCCAGCCGGTCCAGGTCGGCCCGCTCGGCGGCGCGGAACGCCGGGCCGATGAAACGGGAGGTCCGGCCGCGCCGGATCACCATGCACGGCGAGCCGGCGAAGGTGCCCCGCAGCCACAGCTCGCTCCCGCTCCGGGCGGCGATCCCGAAGCCGAAGTCCCGGGCGAAGACCTCGGCCCGGTCCAGGTCGGGCTTCTCGAACTCCAGCCAGGCCAGGTCGGCCACCTTGATCACGGGGTTGCGGGACCGGCCGGGATGTTCGCCGCGCAGGGCGCCCTGCGCGCTGTGGAGGTCCTGATGGGCCGTCCTGACGTCCGGGACGCCGACTGCGTCGGCGCGGGTTTCGGACATGGTGTCCTCCAAGCGACATTGTCGTACTGAGGAAATCATCAAGTGTGAGAGTTCCATCGTCAAGGTGCTCGCGGCAGTAAATGATGAATTCATCAGGACTGCGATGATCATCGCCTCAACGGTTAGAATCGGGGCATGCCTACGTCAGCCCCGCCCAGCAACCGATTCGAGCGGCGTCGCGCCGAAACCCGCGGAGCTCTCGTCCGCGCGGCCCGCCGGATACTCGCCGAGACCGGGGACACCAGCGCCAGCATCCAGGTGATCGCCGAGCGCGCCGACGTCGGCTTCGGCTCCTTCTACAACCACTTCGATTCGAAGACGGAGCTGTTCGAGGCCGCGGTGCAGGACGCGCTGGAGGAGTTCGGCCAGACCTTCGACGAGGGCCTGGCCGGCATCGACGACCCGGCGGAGCTCGTCGCGACCGGCTTCCGGCTCAGCGCCCGCATGGCCGAGTCGCACCCGGAGCTGATGCAGGTGCTGCGCCGCCGGGGTCTGGCCCACATCCACTCGCACAACGGCCTGGCCCGGCGGGCGCTGCGGGACGTCGAGGTGGGCATGGCCTCCGGCCGCTTCACCCCCGTCGACCCGACCGTGGCCCTGTCCGCGCTGGGTGGAACCCTGCTGTCCCTGGTGGAGCTGAGATTCGCCCGCCCCGACGTGGACGGCGACGAGGCCGCGGTGAACCTCGCCGAGATGGTCCTGCGCATGCTGGGCGTCCCGCCGGACGACGCCCACGAGGTCGCTCGGCGCCCCCTCCCCGACCTCGCCTGACCGACCACCACCGTGGTGGTGCTACGCCTCCGGGGTGAGCCGCGGACGGTCGAAGGACGCGTCAGCTGACCCGTGGGCCCACCGCCAGCGTCAGCTCTAGGACCCGGTGCGGCGACGCGAGGTCCGGAAAGAGCTCCCGCAGCTGCGACATCCGGTACCGGACGGTCTGGGGGTGGACGAACAACGCCGCCGCCACCTCGTCCCGTCTGCCCTGGTGGAGCAGCCACGCCCGCAACGTCTCCTCCAGCCGCCGCGCGGTCGCCGCGGGCAAGGTCCGCAACGGTGCGAGGGCTCGGGCACGCAGGTCCGCGAACGCGTCCGGGTCGGCGCTCAGCACCAGCTCGGGCAGGTGGTCCTCCGTGTCGCGGATATCGAAGGGGAGGGAGCGCGCGCGTACGGCTCGTGCGTACGAGGCGGACGCACGGGTCCATGGCCGGGCCGGACCGACCACGGCGGCGCGGTCGGTCAGCTGCCGCAGGAGATGCGACCGGTCGGCGTCGGGCACGAGCAGCACACCGGTGGCGTCCGGCAGATCGTCGAGGACGAGGGTGCCCGGGTCGAGCGCGCGGTAGGCGGGCCGGGCCTGGGCGGCGGGCAGCAGGACCGCGGTCAGGGAAGCCGGGGGCTGCCACCCGGCCCGTTGGGCAGAGGCCAGCAGCACGTCCGGGTTCGCGCCCGCGAGGAGGTCGCGGGCCAGGTGTTCCAGGTGGCGCTCGTGCTCCCGCCCCCGGGCCGCCAGTTCGTCGGCGTGGCCCGCGGCGCTCGCGGCGGAGAGCTCGTCGATGTAGGCGAAGGTCAGCTCGGCGAACCTGGCGACCTCGGCGGCGGGCAGACCCGCGGGGACGGCACCCGCCGCCAGGCAACGCCAGGCCACGCGGGCGCCGACCCGGTAGGCGCTGAGCAGGGCGTCCATCGAACGGCCGTCGCGCACCTCGCCGCGGCCCAGCTCGTAGGCCGCCTCACCGGCGTCGCCGCCTGTGGCGTTCCCGCTCGCGAGGTCCAGGTAGTGCCCCAGGGCGGTGCGGACGGCTCGCCGGATGGTGACGCCCATGCGGCCCGAAAGGGCGTTGGCGTAGGGAGGGACCTCGTCGATGATCGCCTGGACGACCTCGTCGGCGGTGGTCCTCAGCGCGGCCCGAAGTGCGGCGACCGTCTTCTCATCCAGTGCCAGTTCGGTGACCCTCCGGATGGGGTTGCTCATGTTTCATTCCCTGCGAACAATTGAGCCGAGCAGATTTACGCCCTTCGGTCAGGACTTTACGCCTTTGCGCACAGCAAGCTGGGGTCATGACGAGTGCAGCCCTCCGCAGTGGGGCGTGGAAACTGCTGGAGATGGTCACGACGCCGCTGCTGCCGTCGGACTACCTCGACCTGGTCAGCCCGCTGCGTTCGGGCGCTGACCTGCGGGGGCGCATCGAGGCCGTGCGCCCCGAGACGGGTGACGCCGCGACCATCGTGATCAGGCCGGGACGGGGCTGGCGCGGTCACACGGCCGGTCAGTACCTGCGGGTCGGGGTCGACGTCGACGGGAGGCGCCTGTGGCGCGCCTACTCCATCACCTCGCCGACCAACCGCCGGGACGGCCGGGTCACGATCACCGTGAAGGCGGTCCCGGGCGGCAAGGTCAGCAACCACCTGGTCCGCAGGACGAAACCGGGCACGCTGGTCCAGCTCGACCAGGCGACCGGTGACTTCGTCCTGCCGGAGGCCAAGCCCGCCAAGGTGCTCTACCTGACGGCCGGCAGCGGCATCACACCCGTGATGGGCATGCTGCGTGACACCGAGTTCGACGACGCCGTCATGGTCCACTGCGCTCCACAGCCGCAGGACGTGATCTTCCGCGACGAACTGCACGGCCTGGTGGCGGACGAGAAGCTGCGGCTCATCGAGGTGCACACCGACACGGACGGCAGGCTCGACCTCTCCCGCCTCGACGAACTGGTGCCCGACTGGACCGAGCGCGAGACCTGGGCCTGCGGGCCCGCGGGCCTGCTCGACGCCGCCGAAGACCTCTGGCGCGAACACGGCGTCCAAGAGCGTCTGCACACCGAACGCTTCCGCCCCGGCACCGTCGTCGCCGGTGACGGCGGCGAGGTCACCTTCGGCGCCACCGGCAGGACCGCCGACGCGGACGGCGCCACGCCCCTGCTGGACGTCGGCGAGGAGGCCGGCGTGCTCATGCCGTCGGGGTGCCGCATGGGCATCTGCTTCGGCTGCGTCACTCCGCTCACGGCGGGCGCCGTCCGCGACCTGCGCACCGGCGAGATCACCGAGGCCGAGCCGGGCGTCCTCATCCAGACCTGCGTGTCCGCCGCGG
Source organism: Streptomyces katrae (assembly GCF_000966975.1). GTDB lineage: Bacteria > Actinomycetota > Actinomycetes > Streptomycetales > Streptomycetaceae > Streptomyces > Streptomyces katrae. Next base: position 19,913 of record NZ_JZWV01000160.1, read on the forward strand.
CGGGCGCGTGCACCATCGAACGGTAGGAGCACCTTGACCGCCATCGACCCCACCGCCCACCTGACCGCAGAGCAGATCGAGGAGCTCGGCCGCGAGCTGGACGCGATCCGCGATGAGGTGATCGCCGGCCGGGGGGAGAAGGACGCCGCCTACATCCGCAAGGTCATCTCGGCACAGCGCAAGCTGGAGCTGGTCAGCCGGGGTGTGCTGCTGTTCTCCTTCTTCCCGCCCGCGTGGCTGATCGGCACCGCCGGGCTGTCCGTGGCGAAGATCATGGACAACATGGAGATCGGCCACAACATCCTGCACGGCCAGTGGGACTGGATGCGGGATCCGAAGATCCACTCCACCACCTGGGAGTGGGATCACGTCTCGCCCGCCGACCAGTGGAAGCACTCGCACAACGAGCTGCACCACACCTACACCAATGTGCTCGGCAAGGACAACGACCTCGGCTACGGCATCATGCGCGTCGACGAGGACCAGAAGTGGCACCCGTTCCACCTCGGCCAGCCGCTGTGGAACTTCATCAACGCCTGCTTCTTCGAGTACGGCATCGCAGCGTACGACCTGGAGCTCGGCAAGAACCTGCGGGGACGCCGCCGCAAGGACCCGGAGTTCCGCACGCGGGCCAGGGCCGTGGGCCGCAAGATCCGCAAGCAGGTGCTCAAGGACTACGTGATCCACCCGCTGCTGTCGGGCCCGTCGTTCCTCACCACCCTCGCCGCCACGTTCACCGCGAACCTGGTCCGCAACATCTGGACCCACTCGGTGATCATGTGCGGGCACTTCCCCGAGGGCGTGCAGGTCTTCGAACGCCGGTCGATCAAGGACGAGACCCGCGGGCAGTGGTACCTGCGCCAGATGATGGGCTCGGCGAACATCAGCGGCAGCAGGGCCATGCACTTCATGACCGGCAACCTGTCGCACCAGATCGAGCACCACCTGTTCCCGGACCTGCCGAGCAACCGGTACGCCGAGGTCGCGGTGAAGGTCCGCGCGCTGTTCGAGAAGTACGAGCTGGAGTACGTCACAGGGCCGCTGCCCAAGCAGGTGTTCTCCGCGTGGCGCAAGGTCTTCCGGCTCTCGCTGCCGAACAGGAAGCCCACGGTCGAAGCGCCGGAGCGCGAACCGGAGCTCGTCGCTGCCTGATCCCCGTTCCCGGCAGGGTAGCGTGATCATCCACCGTGTGGAGTGAGGCTGAGATGAGCGAACCGACCAAGCCCGAGATCGAACTCCCCGGGGGCGACGCTCCCCAGGAGCTGACGATCCGGGACATCGTCGTCGGAGACGGGGCGGAGGCGAAGCCGGGCAGGGTGGTCCGGGTCCACTACGTCGGGGTCACCTTCGAGTCCGGAAGGGAATTCGACGCCTCCTGGGACCGCGGCGAGCCCTTCAAGTTCGCCGTGGGCGGCGGCAGGGTCATCAAGGGCTGGGACCGCGGAATCCGGGGGATGAAGGTCGGCGGCCGGCGCGAGATCATCGTTCCCCCGCGCCTCGGCTACGGCAAGCAGTCCCCCTCCCCGCTGATCCCGGCGGGTTCCACGCTGGTCTTCGTGGTGGACCTGCTCTCAGTGGTCTGAGGAAGGACTGGTCCCGATGGGCGGTGCGGTGCGGTGTCAGTGGGCTGAAGTAGTGTTCCGGCCACCGCACACCTACTCGGAGGATCAAGAGAATTGTCCGGCCTGACCGCCTTTCCGCTGCCCTTTCAAGCCTCGCGTTCCGTGCCGTACGCCACTCCCCGGACGCTGCGGGAGCTGGAGATGATGCGGTGCAGCGCGCACATCCGGGAGAAGGCCGGGTGGTTCGAGAAGATACGGGACGCCGAGGTCGTCGCCCGGTGGACGCGGGAAGCCATCGAGCAGGGGCTCACCGAGGCTCAGGTGCGGTACGTCCTCGACGAGCTCGCGCACTACGCCGCCCTGCGGGACGGGCGGACCGGCATCGAGGTGTCCGGGGTCGACGGGGTGTGGCAGTCGGACGCGCTGGTCGACGAGGAGCTCGGAGCCCGGCTGCGCGAGGCGGT
>NZ_JZWV01000161.1 GCF_000966975.1 Streptomyces katrae
GTGCGGGTGCTGGAGGAGGTTCCCGAGGCGGAGCTGGACTGGCATCCGGGGTCTGACGGCCAGGTGCTGGATCTGGTGCACCCTTCGCTCTTCTGCCTGGTGCGGGGCGTGAGCGACGTGCCCGAGGAGGCCTGGCGGAACCCGACGGACCGTTGGTCGAAGCACGAGTTCTCGGAGAAGTTCCAGTGGCTGCCCACGGACGTCGAGGTCGGTGAGGACGGCGGGGTCTCCTTCCTCTCCTACGTCAACAACGTCCACCCGGAGGCCCACCGCGAGCTGGCCGCCGTGCTGCCGGACCTGTTCGCGCGCATGCGTCCGCTCCTGGAGAACGTGCTGACCGACCTGCGCCATCCGCGGCCCGCGCGCATCGAGGCCGACCCCTACGGGTGGTACGAGTCGGAGCCGAAGTACCCGAACCGGGCCGACTACGGTGACGACGAGGCCGCCTTCAACCGGGCCCGCCAGGACTGGGGAGATGCCCACGACGAGTGGTGGCAGACCCGCCAGCCGGTCGTCCCGGACGCGCCGGAGTTCACCCCGCCCGGCCTGCCCGACGCCGACGCCCGGGTCGACCTGCGCGGCCGTGGCCTCCAGGTCATCGTGAAGCTGGCCACCATCCACCTCACCCCGGAGAAGCCCGAGTACGCCGGCGGTTCCTGGCACGTCGAGGGGATGCTGAACGAGCGGATCGTCTCGACCGGCATCTACTACTGGGACAGCGAGAACGTCACCGAGAGCCGGCTGAGCTTCCGCACGGCGCTCGACGATCCCGACTACGAGCAGAACGACGGAGAGGGCCTGTACCAGGTCTACGGCCTGGAGGACGAGGACAAGCTGAACCAGGTACTGGGTTCGGCGGCGACGCCGGCGGGCCGCTGCCTGGCCTTCCCCAACGTCCTCCAGCACCGCGTGGGCCCGTTCCGCCTCGCGGACGCCACCCGCCCGGGACATCGCAAGATCCTCGCGTTCTTCCTGGTCGATCCGTCGACGAGGATCGTCTCGACGTCCGATGTGCCGCCGCAGCAGCCGTGGTCCGAGACCTCGACCATGACCCTCGAAGAGGCCCAGGGCTACCGCGAACAGCTCATGCACGAACGCAAGTTCTTCGTCGCCGAACACAACGAGCAGCTCTACGAGCGGGAGTTCTCCCTCTGCGAGCACTGAGTCCGGTCAGCGGCGGGCATCCGCGCGCGGGCGTTCCAGGGTGAAGGTGTCCACCGGGGTCAGCTCTCCGTAGGGGCCGTCGAAGGTGTAGTACGTCACCTGCATCCGGGTGCGTCCGGTGCCGCGGGTGCCCGGGTCCACGTCGAAGGCGGCGAAGCCGTGGGGGTGGACGCGGTCCTGGACGGCCCGCCAGGGGGCGTCCTCGGTGACGTAGACCGGTTTGCGGTGGCGGCCCTCGGGCTCCTTGCCCACCTGGACCACGACACGGCCCTTGGGCTCCTCGAAGAGGTCGTCCTGGGTGGTGGCGAAGTTGCCGCCACCACCGATGATCATGTGCACGGTGCCCTTCGAGGTGTCGGCGACATCGGTCCGGGTGGAGACCGGAACCGGGGTGCGGACGTCGTTGGGAAGGCTGCCGCGGACCGGCAGCGAGCGCTCGTAGTAGTGCTCGTGGCCGCAGAGCACCAGGTCGACCCCGTACGCGTCGAAGAGCGGGCCCCATTCCTGGCGCACTCCCAGGTCGCTCCCGCCGCTGCGGTGGCTGGAGATCATCGGATGGTGCATGAAGACGACGATCCAGTCGATGCCGGTGTCCGCCCGCGCCGCCTTCAGCTCCCGTTCCAGCCAGCGGCGTTGGGCGCCGCCGGAGTACCCGCGCAGATAGATGTCACCGGCGTCCACGATCGCCACGTCGTCGTTGGCCAGGCTGATGAAGCGGACCCCGCCGACGGTGAAGGCGTACCACAGGCCCCGGGTCTCGGCGTCGGTGGCGGTGGCCGCCCCCGGCAGGGTGAAGTAGGTCTGGTAGCCCGTCAGGCCCAGCGGCCCGTTGCCCTTCTCGGTCTCGCCGTTGCCGACGCAGGGCATCCAGGGACGCAGCCGCGCCCAGGGACGCAGCCGCGCCGAACGGCTGTTGCCGATGAACCAGTCGGCCCAGGTCGCGACGCGGTCCTCACCGATGGCGCCGGCCACGCCCGCGTAGCAGAGGTCGCCGTTGACCAGGTTGAACAGCGGGCCGACCCGTTCCACCGCGGCCACGATGTCGCCGGAGGCCTCGGTGCCGCCCTGGGTGCTGGTGTAGAGGGGGAAGGGGCCGAGCGGCGGCGGCGTGTCCGGCGTGGGCCACTTGAGGGAGCGGCGCAGGTTCGGCGTGCCCTGGTCGCCGAAGCTGGTGAAGGTGAACGCACAGCGGCCGCGCGGCGCCGTGGTGAACGACCCGGTCTCCTGCGCGGCACCGTCGTGCCCGGCCGAGTAGAGGTAGGTGGTGTCGGGCCGCAGCCCGGTGAGGCGGGCGTGGTGGACGTACACCTCCTTCCGGGACAGCTCGTCACGGTAGGTGCGGGTCTCGGCGTCGACCGCGTGCCCGGAGCCGCCGTCTGGTGATCCGAGGTGGACCCGCGGGCGCCGGACGGACTGGGGGCTGATCCAGGACACGGTCATCTCGGTGGCCGGGTCGGCGCCGAACTGGAGGTGCAGTCCTGCCACGCCCGGCACCCCGATCCGGCTGGGGGTCCGCTGCAGCAGGGGCGACGCCGCGACGGTGGACCGCCCGGCGGCTTCGGCGCTCCCCGCACTCGCTACGGCGGCGGCGGCCGCACCGGCCGTCGAACCGGTCAATAAGGTCCTGCGCGGAATCGGCATGGAACACCTTTTCTCGAAGGAGGTCGACCGCAGGTGGGTCGTGATCGGTGTGATCGTGTGAACCCTAGGGATGATCGACCGCAACGACGCCTGCGGGAAACACTCTTGAACGAGAATTTTCCGGCGGCCCGGGTCACGACCTCACTTCAGGAGCGTTCCTGTTCGAAGGTGCGGAGCAGGTCGGCGGCGACGCCCACCGCGATCGCGGCGGGTTCCTTGCCGGTGATCTCCGTCATGCCGATCGGGGTCTTGATCCGGTCGATCGTGGCGTCGTCGTGCCCGCCCTCGGTGGACAGGCGGTGGCGGAAGCGGGCCCATTTGGCGGCCGATCCGATCAGGCCGATCGTGCCCAGGCCGGGGGTGCGCAGGGCGGCGTCGCACAGGGCGGCGTCCTCGGCGTGGTCGTGGGTCATGATCAGGACGTGGGTGCCGGGGGCCAGTTCGGCGAGGACCTCCTCCGGGAGCAGGGGGGTGTGGTGGACGTGGACCTGCGCCACGGCGTCGCCGAGCACGGCGAGCCGTTCGTCGGTGAGCTGGCCGGGGCGGGTGTCGGTCAGGTGCAGGTCGAGGTCGAAGCGGGCCAGGATGCGGGCCAGTTCCAGGCCGACGTGCCCGACGCCGAAGACCGCCACCGCCGGGACCACCGGCAGGGGTTCGAGCAGGACGCTGACGGCCCCGCCGCAGCACTGCACGCCGTGCCGGCCGGTGACCTTGTCGTTGAGGGCGAACTCCATCAGTTCCGGTTCCGCGCCGGGGGTGGCGATCAGCTCGCGGGCCCGGTCGATGGCGACGGCCTCGATGTTGCCGCCGCCGACGGAGCCCCAGGTCTCGGTCCGTCCGACGACGAGTTTGGCGCCTGCCTTGCGGGGTGCGTGGCCGCGCACGGTCGCGACGGTCACGAGCGCGCCGGGTTCCCGGCGCGCCCGCAACCGCGCGACCGCGGCCACCCAGGTCAGGTCAGGCATTGCTCAGTGCGCTCGCGCTGCCGCCGGCGCGGGCCGTGGCCGCCGCACGGGCGGCCTCGACGGCCCAGTACACCGCTTCCGGGGTCGCCGGGGAGGCGAGTTCCACGCTGACCCCGGCGGGTCCGAAGGCCGAGGCGGCCTGCCGCAGCGCCTCGCGCACCGAGAACGCCAGCATCAGCGGCGGCTCGCCGACCGCCTTGGAGCCGTAGACCGCCCCTTCCTCGGTGGCGTTCCGCAGCAGCGTCACGTTGAACTCCTCGGGCATCTCCGAGAAGCTCGGCAGCTTGTAGGTGCTGGCGGCCTGGGTCAGCAGCCGGCCGCGGCCTGGGCCGTCGCCGGTGTCCCAGCGCATGTCCTCGAGGGTCAGCCAGCCCGCGCCCTGGACGAAGCCGCCCTCGACCTGGCCGATGTCGATCATCGGGGAGAGGCTGTCGCCGACGTCGTGCACGATGTCCACCCGGCGGATGCGGTACGCGCCGGTGAAGCCGTCCACCTCCACCTCGGTGGCGGCGGCGCCGTGGGCGAAGTACTTGAACGGCGAGCCCCTGAAGGCCTTCGCGTCCCAGTGCAGCCCCTCGGTGCGGTAGAAGCCGGCCGCCGAGAGCTGGACGCGCTGGAGGTAGGCGGTGCGGACCAGGTCGTCCCACTCCAGCTCCCGGTCGCCGCCGAGGACGCGGGCGACGCCCTCGACGATGCGCACGTCGGAGGCGTTGGCGCCCAGCTGGGTACCGGCCACCTGGAGGAGGCGGTCGCGCAGCTGCTCGCAGGCGTTCTTCACGGCCGCGCCGTTGAGGTCCGCCCCGGCGCTGGCGGCGGTGGCGGAGGTGTTGGGCACCTTGTCGGTGCGCGTCGGAGCGAGCCGCACCTTGTGCAGGGGGATGCCCAGGGTGGTCGCGGCGACCTGGATCATCTTGGTGTGCAGGCCCTGGCCCATCTCGGTGCCGCCGTGGTTGATCAGGACCGAGCCGTCCTTGTAGATCAGCACCAGCGCGCCGCCCTGGTTGAAGGCGGTGAGGTTGAAGGAGATGCCGAACTTGATGCCGGTGAGCGCGAGGGCCCGTTTGGTGTGCGGG
>NZ_JZWV01000162.1 GCF_000966975.1 Streptomyces katrae
CGTTTGGTGTGCGGGTGCGCGGCGTTGAAGGCGGCGATCTCGCGTCGGCGGTCGGCGAGGCCGCCGTTCTCCTTGACCTGGTCCCAGACGGCCCGGATCCGTCCGGGCTGGGTGACCGGCTGCCCGTACGGGGTGTGCTGGCCGGCCCGGTAGAAGTTGCGTTCCCGCAGCTCCATCGGGTCGAGGCCGAGCAGCGGGGCGCAGCGGCCCATGATGTCCTCGATCACCAGCATGCCCTGGGGGCCGCCGAAGCCCCGGAAGGCGGTGTTCGAGACCTTGTGGGTCTTGGCGATGCGGCCGGCGACGCGCGCGTGGGGGATCCAGTACGTGTTGTCGATGTGGCAGAGGGCGCGGGCCACCACCGGCTCGGACAGGTCGAGGCTCCATCCCCCGTCCGCGGTCAGGGTGGCGTCGAGGGCCTGGATGCGGCCCTCGGCGTCGAAGCCGATCTTCCAGGCGGCGTGGAAGCCGTGCCGCTTGCCCGACATGGTCAGGTCCTGGGTCCGGTTGAGCCGTACCCGCACGGGCCGGCCGGTGAGCTTGGCGCCGAGGGCGGCGACGGCCGCGAATCCGTGCGGCTGCATCTCCTTGCCGCCGAAGCCGCCGCCCATCCGCAGGCACTGCACGGTCACCTCGTGGCTGTGCAGGCCGAGGACGTGGGCGACGATCTCCTGGGTCTCCGAGGGGTGCTGGGTGCTGCTCTGGACGAAGACCTGCCCGGCCTCGTCGATGTGGGCGAGCGCGGCATGGGTCTCGAGGTAGAAGTGCTCCTGCTCGGAGAACTGGAACTCGCCGGTGAAGACGTGGACGGAGTCGGCGAATCCGGCGTCGACGTCGCCGGCCAGCATCACGGGCCGGGCCCCGTGGAAGCTCTCGGCCGCGATCGCCTCCGACAGCGTGACGATGGAGGGCTGTTCGTCGAGCTCCACCTCGACGGCCGCCGCACCGAGGCGGGCCGCCTCCAGGGTTTCGCCGAGCACCCAGGCGACGGCGTGGCCGTGGAACATGACCGTGTCGGGGAAGAGCGGCTCGTCGTGCTTCATGCCGGCGTCGTTGACGCCGGGCACGTCGGCGGCGGTGAGCACGCGGACCACACCGGGCACGGCGAGCGCGGGCTCGGTGCGCAGGGCGGTGATCCTGCCGTGGGCCTTCATGACCTGGACCGGGTGGGCGTGCAGGACGTCCTTGGTGCGGTGGATCAGGTCGTCGGTGTAGAGCGCGGCGCCGGTGACGTGCAGGTTGGCGCTCTCGTGCGGCAGCGGGAGCCCGACGGCGGGCTTCTCGGGGCGCTGGGACAACTGGCTCACGAAGACACCGCCTCGGTGGTCTGGGAGTACAGCTTGAGCAGGCTCTGGCCGAGCATCGCGGAGCGGTAGGCGGCACTGGCGCGGTGGTCGTCCATCGGCGTGCCCTGGGCCTTCAGCACCTCGGCCGCCGCTTCGGCGGTCTCCGCGGTCCAGGCCCTGCCCTCCAGGGCGGCCTCGGTGGCGAGGGCGCGGAGGGGGGTGGCGGCCACGCCGCCCAGCCCGATGCGGGCCTTGCGGACGATCCCGTCCTGGATGTCGAGTGCGAAGGCCACGGCGACGCTGGAGATGTCGTCGAACCGCCGCTTGGCGATCTTGTGGAAGGCGGTGACCGGCGACAGCGGCAGGGGGATGCGCACGGCGCGGATCAGTTCGCCGGGGCGGCGCACGCTCTGCCGGTAGCCGGTGAAGTAGTCGCCGAGGGGGACTTCGCGTTCACCGTCGGCGTCGGCGAGCACCACCGACGCCTCCAGGGCGAGCAGGACCGGCGGGCTGTCGCCGATGGGTGAGCCGGTGCCCAGGTTGCCGCCGAGGGTGGCGCTGTTGCGGATGAGGCGGGAGGCGAACTGCGGGAAGAGTTCGGCCAGGAGGGGGACGGTGCCGTCGAGGCGGCGCTCGATCTCGGTGAGGGTCTGCGCGGCGCCGATCTCGATGTGGTCGGACGCGACGTGCAGGGACCGCAGTTCGGGCAGCCGGTCGATGGCGATGACGCAATCGGCGCGGCGGGAGCGGATGTTGACCTCCACGCCCCAGTCGGTGCTGCCGGCGACGACGACGGCCCCGGGCCGCTCGCGCAGCAGTTCCAGCGCTTCGGCCAGGCTGCCCGGCCGCAGGAAGGTGCTGTCGTCACGGGTGTAGGCGGTGGCGGCCGGTGCGGGCGGGGACTGCTCGCGGCGAAGGGCCAGCGGGTCGTCCCCGGCGGGCGTGCCGACGGCGAACGCGGCGTCGCGGATCGGGCGGTAGCCGGTGCAGCGGCACAGGTTCCCGCTCAGCGCGTGCAGGTCGAAGCCGTTCGGGCCGTGCTCGGGGTCGCCGTGCTCGGGGTGGCCGTGCCCGGAGCCTGCGCCGTCGGGCGGGGCGGCGTGTGCGCAGCGGTCGGGGCGGTAGTACTCGGCGGCCATGCTGCACACGAACCCCGGGGTGCAGTAGCCGCATTGGGAGCCGCCGCGGACCGCCATCTCCTCCTGTACGGGGTGCAGGGCGGGCGGGGTGCCGGGCTCGCCGGGGGTGGCGAGGCCTTCGGAGGTGATCACCTCCTGGCCGTCGAGCGCCGCGGCCGGGACCAGGCAGGCGTTCACGGCCACCCAGTCGGTGGGCTTGTCCACGCCGGGCCGCGCGACCAGGACCGAACAGGCTCCGCACTCACCCTCGGCGCAGCCCTCCTTGGTGCCGGTGAGGCCGCGCTCGCGCAGGAAGTCGAGGACCGTGGTGTGGGGTGCGGCCGGGGCGAGCGGGGTTTCCTTCCCGTTGACGGTGATAAGGGGCGTGGGTGTACTGGTCGCCATATTTCAGGAGCTTTCTCTTTCGGTGGCGCAGCTCTGAGGACCCGGAGCCCGAAGGGCCCGGGGAGCGCACGTCGGCACGCGAGGGCGTACCGCAGGCGGTGTGGGAGAAAACGGAGGGCCGGGGCCGCTAGGGGGCGCACCGGGGTGAGGGGGCGTTCAGCAGCCGTGGGCTACACGGCCGGGGGCCCAGGCGACCTCGTGGGCGGGGCGCAGCGGCGCGGAGACGGTCGGCATCCGACGTCGCCTCCTTCCCTGTGCTCACGAGTCGGTCGGCCCGAAGTTACGTTGCCGCAGGTTGATCGGTCAAGCACCGTTCCGGAACGTGGCCCGTTGTCGTTCCGGACGGTTCCGGACGGCCTCCCCCGGCCCCCCGGGTTCAGGGGCCGGTCTCGAAGGCCGGGGCCTTGAGGCCCTTGAGGCAGCTGGTGTCGGGGGCCGTTGGGGTGTCGAAGAAGGAGGCCACGATGGTCCGGGCGCACTTCGAGGTGGCGAGGACCACGTGCGGCTCGTAGGGGACGGTGACGACGGTGGCCCTGTTCAGGGTGCGGGCGACGTAGGGGCCGTTGGCCGCTCCGGTCTGCGAGTCGAAGCCGCCGGAGATGGCCAGGGTGGGGATGTCGCCCTTCGTGGCGTCCCTGATGGAGCGCGGAGCGGCCGGGACGTTCCAGGTGTCGCAGTCCTGGTGGAGGTAGGCCAGCTGCGGCGACTGGGACCGGACCGAGCGCGGGAAGGAGGGGAAGGCCTCCTCGCCGCCGCGCACGGCCGCGTCCCGGGCCTCGTACGGGGTCCACTCGCTGCAGAAGACTCCGTAGACCAGCCCGTGGGACGTCCGGCCGACGGCCTGGGGGCTGTACTTGGCGGCCGCCCACTGCTCGGCGATCCGCTGGGGTTTGCCGTGGGCCAGTTCGTCGAGGGCGCGGGGCACCTGGGGCGCCACATGGGTGGCGGAGGTCATCCAGTTCACCAGGGCCGTGCCGTCCAGGACCACCTTCACCTGCTTGTGAGTGCCGGGCAGGGTGATGGTGGTGGTGACCGGCTTGGCCTGGAGTTCGCCCACGAGGCGCTCGAAGGTGGCCGACAGGTTCGGATAGCGGTCGTTGCAGGCGGGCTGTTCGGCGCAGGCCTTGAACAGGCCGTCGAAGCCCTGCTTGGCGGCGCTCCAGGCCAGTGCCTCACCGGCCGTGGAGGGCGGCAGGATGCCGTCGATGCCGACCGACCGGATCCCCTGCGGGTGCAGGCGCATGGTGACGAGCGCCAGCTGGGTGCCGTAGGAGATGCCGTACAGGTTCCACTGCGGGAGGCCGAGCGCGGTGCGCAGGTCGGCGAGGTCGGCGGAGCTCTCGATGTCGTTGTAGGCGCCGAGGTCGGCCCCGAGGCCGGCCAGCCGGTCGCGGCAGGCCTTCGTGGCCTGGAGGTGCAGGCGCTGGGTCTCGGGCGAGTCGGAGGCGAGCCCGGTCGCCCGGGCGTTGAACTCGTCGATGTTCGGGCAGGTGAGCGCCGGGTTGGCCGAGTAGGTGCCGCGCTGGGACATGAGGATCACGTCGCGGTCGCGGTTCAGGCCGCCGTCGACGGCCAGCTTCGCCTCGCCGACGGCGTCGTCCCCGGGTCCTCCGGCGAGCCAGACGATCGGGTCGGGCCGGGGCTTGGCGGCGAGCGCCGGCACGATCGCCACGCCGAGCCTGATCCAGCGGCTGGCCGGATCGCTCCGGTTCTCGGGCACGGTGAGCGTTCCGCAGCGGGCCCCCGCGAGCTCCGCGACCGGCTCCGGTGTCCGGGGGCA
>NZ_JZWV01000163.1 GCF_000966975.1 Streptomyces katrae
CCGGTGTGTAGCGGGCGTCGCGGGCGTTCCCGGGGACGCTGCCGACCGGCGGTGCCGGGCTCGGGGTGGCCGCGGTGTACGCGTGGACGGGCGCGCCGAACAGTCCGGTGAGGAGTACGCCGGCCGCCAGGCCGGCGGCGGAGGCGCGCGGCCGTCGCACGGTGCGGCGGGGGCGGGACGCGCGAGTGCGGGCCATCGGTCCTCCCGGTCACTTCGGGGTGATGGTGAACGGTGCCGGCGTGAGGCCGGCCGCGCAGCCGGTGTCGGGTGCGGCCGGACGGGCGAGGAAGGAGGCGAGCACCTTCGCCGCGCAGGGCGACTGGGGGACCACCCAGTGCGTGATCCCGGGGATCTTCACGGAGGTCGAGCGGGACAGCGTACGGGCCGCGTCCTTCGCGAACTCCGCACCGGTCTTCTGGTCGAAGGTTCCCGAGAGGAGGAGCACCGGTACGGAGCTGACTGCGGGGACCCGCTGCTGGGCGGCCCGGTCGGGAACGTTCCAGGTCCGGCACACGTCGAACTGGAAGGGGAGCTGCGGCGTCTGGGCCAGGACGGTGTCCGGCCAGCCGGGGAAGGCCTTGCGGCCCGCGTCGAGCACGTCGGATTCCGAGACCCCCGGTGTCCATTCGGCGCAGGCCACGGACTCCGTCAGCCCGTGCGCGGTCATGCCGACCGCCGGGACCGAGTCGACCGCCCGGGCCCGGGCGAAGCGCTCCGGATTTCCGCGGGCCAGCTCGTCGATCGCCGCCGGGACGTCGACGGGCTTGATGGTGTTGGCGACCAGCACGTTCAGCACCGCTCCCCCGTCGAGGACCACCTTCACCGGGTCCCCGCCCTTCGGGGGCCGGGCGGTCAGCGTCAGCGGCTTCTCCTCCAGCCTGCGCACCTGCTCGTCCAGGGTCTTGCGGAGGTCCGGGTAGCGGCTCTTGCAGGCGGGCTGGGCCGCGCACGCGTCGAGGATGGCGCCTATGCCCTCCTGTGCGCTGGGCCAGCCCCAGGGCAGGACCACGGACTGCGGGGGCGTGACCGAGTCGATCGCCACCGCGCGGATGCCCTCGGGGTGGGTGCGCAGGAGGGTGAGGGCCAGGTTGGTGCCGTAGGAGTACCCGTAGACGTTCCACTCGGCGATCCCGAGGGCGGTGCGCAGGTCGGCGAAGTCGGCCGCGTTCTCCACGGTGTTGTAGGCGCCGAGGTCGGTCCCGTCGGCGGTGAGGCGGTCACGGCACTGCTTGAAGGCGTCCAGCATCTGCGACTTCGCCCGTGCCGAGTCGTGACCGAGGCCCACGTAGCGGGCGGTGAAGCGGTCGAACTCCGGGCAGGCCAGGTTCGGCTGGTCGTAGCGGTTGCCGCGCTGCGCCATGACGATCAGGTCGTGGTCGGCGTTCACCCCGGAGGAGACCAGGAAGGGGATGTCGTCGAAGGTCTCGCCGCCGGGGCCGCCCGCCATGAACACCACCGGCTCCGCGGCGGGCCTCGCCGAGGTGGCCGGGATGACCGCGGTGGCCAGCCTGATGGTCCGGCCGCCGGGGCGGGCCCGGTTCTCGGGGACCTCCAGGAAGCCGCACCGGGCCTTGGCCAGCTCGGGCACCGGCTCGGCCGTCTTCGGGCAGGCACCGGGTACGAAGCGGGCGTGGGCCGTCGGGGTGGGTGCGGCGGCGGACGGTGCCGTGCCGAGCCCCGTCAGGGCGACCAGGGCGGCCGCGGCGGCCGCCGTCTTCCGGGGGTGGTGCGCCATGGGATCCCGTTCCTCTGCCGTCTCGTGCGGCTGCCGGTACCGGGCGGCTGCCGACTCGTGCGGCTGGCCGCTACCGGGCGGCGCGGCGGCGCTCTGGGCGGAACGTACACATCCGACGCTAGCCGGTCCCCCGGACGGCCGCATGCCGGCCGGCTCCGGGCGTCCGGGGGCGCCCTCCGCCCCAGGACGCCCGGGCCCTCCCCTACGGGACCGGCTGCTGCTGGGTGACGCAGTGGATGCCGCCACCGCCCGTGCCCAGGCGGTCGATGTCGAGCTGCTCGACCGTGCGGCCCGGGTAGAGGCGGGCCAGCGTGGCCCGGGCCGCCGTATCGGCACCGGCGTCACCGAATTGGCCGGTGATCACGGCACCGTTGCACAGGTAGTAGTTGGCGTACGAGGCGAGGAAGTCCCGGTTCGTCGAGCGGATCCTGTCGTAGTCGGGGCCCTGGAGCTTCTCGACGGCCATGCGCGTGCCGCCGGCGGTCGTGGCGGCGGAGAGGACCTGGTACTGCTTGCGGGCGTCCTTGGCGTAGACGTCGGTGTCCGTGGCCAGGGGCATCTGGACGAGGGCCCGGCCGGGGGCGAGGAAGCGGGAGGTCGCGTCCACGTGGTCGTCGGTGATGTCCTGGCCGACGACACCGTCGAACCAGATGACCTCGGAGGCCCCGTAGGCGGCGCGCAGGGCGGCCTCGATCTGTGCCTGGGAGGCTCCCGGGTTGCGGTTCCCGTTGACGAGGCTGCTGCGGGTGGCCATCAGGGGGGTGCCGGCGCCGTCCTGTTCGACCGCGCCGCCCTCGCCGACCACCCCGGCGGCGGTGAAGGGGACCCCGGCGTGGGCGGCGATCCGGCCGGCGACCAGGGCGTCGCGGGCGTGGGCCTGTTTGTTGCCCCAGCCGTTGAAGTTGAGGCCGATGGCGTCGAGGCCGCCGGCCCCGTCGGTGCGGAAGACCGGTCCGCTGTCGCGCATCCAGCAGTCGTCGACGGGGATCGAGGTGATGACGGTGACGGACGGACCGGCCAGCGAACGGGCCTTGGCGGCGCTCGCGGAGTTGGCGCAGAGGTAGACGGGTTCGTACTTCGCGATGGTCCGGGCGATCAGGGCGATGTCCGACTGGACTCCGGAGAGCGTGCGGCCCCAGATGGAACTGCTGTCCGGGAAGGCCATCCAGGTGCGGGTGTGGCGGACGTCCTCGGCCGGCACCCGGAAGGTGCCCGCGGCGGCCGGGCGGTGCGCGGAGGCGGCCCGGGCCGGGCCCTCGGACGCCGCGAGGCCCGCGGTGGCCACGATTCCCGTGGCGGCGGCCGCCGTCAGGAATCTGCGTCTGCCCATGGCCGCGCCCTCGGGCCGGTTCACCACGTGGTCGTTCATGACGGTTCCTCCGATGCTCCAACTGCCCACGCAGAGTGTGGGGTTGGCCGGAAAGCTAGAACTGGCCAAGCGCTCGGTCAATACTGCCGGCAGGGTTCTTCCGGTGGATCGGGGAAAACCCCAGGTGGCCTGCCGGAGCCTGGTTAGAGTGACGCCCATGTCGGCTTCAGCGCAGCACTCCGAGGTCCCGCCCGCTCCACCCGCACGGGCCCCCCGCCCGCGCGCCTCGGCCAAGGGCGAGCAGACCCGGGCGCGGCTGGTCGCCGCCGCGCGGACCCTGCTGGCGGGTGAGCTGAGCGAACGGTTCACCACCCGCAACGTGGCCGCGCTGAGCGGGGTGTCGCACGGGATGTGCCACTACCACTTCCAGGACCGCACCGACCTGATCCTGGCGGTCATCACGGACATCCACCCCGAGTGGATCACCCCGCTGGAGGAGGCGGTGTCCGGCCCCGGCACCTTCGAGGAGCGCGCCGCGCGCGTGGTGGAACTGCTGGGCCGGCCCGAGGGAGCGGAGCTCTCACACCTCCACTCCGCGCTGCACTGGCACGCCCTGAACGACGCCCGGGTGCGGGAGGCGCTGGAGGCCGAGTACCGGCGCTGGCGCGCCTGTTTCGTCGCGCTCTTCCAGGTCCTGGCCGACGAGCGCGGCCGGGGCCTGGACCCCCGCCCGCTGGGCCTGGCGGTCGCCGCCGCCGTGGACGGCCTGGCGGCCATGGAGTCCATGGCGGACGGCACCGGAGCCGTCCCGGGCGCCGGCGGCGAGCCGGTCCTGCGGACCTTGATCCGCACGCTCGCCGCCGGCGCCTGAGCCCCCCGTCCCCCGTTCCCCTTGTTCCCCCGGTCCTAGAGCGCCCTGCGGGCGGCGGCGATGGCCTCCGGGTCCCAGCCCGGGCGCGGTACCGACTCCAGGAGCAGCCGGGTGTACGCGTGCCGGGGCGCGGCGAGCACCTCGGCCGTGGCCCCCGCCTCGACGACGCGGCCCCGGCGCATCACGACGAGCTCGTCGGTGACGCACCGTACGACGCCGAGGTCGTGGGTGATGAACAGGTACCCGATCCGCGTCTGCTCCCTGATGTCGGCGAGCAGGTTCAGGATCTGCGCCTGCACCGATACGTCGAGCGCGGCAACGGCCTCGTCCAGGACGAGGACGGCCGGTTCGACGGCCAGGGCGCGGGCGATGGCCACGCG
>NZ_JZWV01001271.1 GCF_000966975.1 Streptomyces katrae
AGCCACACCACCAGGGGGGACACGTTCTCCGGCGCCATCGCGTCGAAGGCCCCCGCCGCCGGGGCGGCCATCGTCGCCGCGAAGGTCTCCTCGGTCATCCGGGTCCGCGCCGCCGGAGCGACCGCGTTGACCTGGACCCCGTACCGGCCCATCTCGGCCGCCGCCACCAGCGTCAGCCCGAGGATCCCCGCCTTGGCCGCGCTGTAGTTGCCCTGCCCCACGGAGCCCAGCAGCCCGGCCCCGGACGAGGTGTTGACGACCCGGGCCGCCACCGGCCGGCCGGCCTTGGCCTCGGCCCGCCACCACGCGGCCGCCGCCCGCAGCGGCAGGAAGTGGCCCTTGAGGTGGACCCGCATGACCGCGTCCCAGTCGTCCTCCCCGAGGTTGACCAGCATCCGGTCCCGGAGAAAGCCGGCGTTGTTGACCAGGGTGTCCAGCCGCCCGAAGGCGTCCAGGGCGCAGGCCACCAGCGACCGCGCCCCCTCGCCCGTGGCGACGTCCCCTCCGTGTGCCACCGCCTCCCCGCCCAGGGCCCGGATCTCCTCCACCACCCGCGTGGCCGGGCTGCCCGGGCCGGGGAGGCCGTCGAGTCCGACCCCGAGGTCGTTGACGACGACCCGCGCCCCCTCCGCCGCGAAGGCCAGGGCGTGGGCCCGGCCCAGCCCCCTGCCGGCGCCCGTCACGATGACCACTCGTCCGTCCGCGATGCCCATGCAGGTTCTCCTCACTCCGATCCGCATCCGCCGGCCGTTCCGGCCACCGGTCCCGCATCCCGCCACCCGCCCGGCGTCCCCGTCGGTCACCGTCCGGCCGGCCCGTCACTCCGCCCGCGTCACCCCGCCGGCCTCCCCCTGGTTGGCCGTCGCCGCCGCGAGGAACGCCGGGCGTTCGCCGCCCCCGTGCACCAGCAGGCTGGCGCCGCTCACGTACGCCGCGCGGTCCGAGGCCAGGAACACCGCCGCCTCCCCCACGTCCGCCGGTTCCGCCAGCCGGCCCAGCGGGACGGTGGCGGCGACCGCCGCGACGCCCGCCCCGTCCCCGTAGTGCAGGTGGGCCAGTTCGGTGCGGACCATGCCGAGGACGAGGGAGTTGACCCGTACCTCGGGGGCCCATTCCACGGCCATCGAGCGGGCCAGGTTCTCCAGCCCCGCCTTCGCCGCCCCGTAGGCGGCGGTGCCCGGCGAGGGGCGGGTCCCGCTGACGCTGCCGATCATCACCACCGAGCCACGGCTCGCGCGCAGCCACGGGTACGCGGCCAGCGAGGCCGTCAGCGGTGCCACCAGGTTGAGGGCGACCACCCGTGCGTGCCGCTCCGGACCGCCCTCCCCCAGCAGCCGGTACGGGGTCCCGCCGGCGTTGTTCACCAGGCAGTCGAGCCGCCCGTACCGTCCCGCGACCCCGTCGAGGAACTCCCCGACGGCGGCCGGGTCGCGCAGGTCCACGGCGGTGAAGGCCGCCTCCCGCCCGCCCTCCTCCACCGGCCGGTCCGGCGGGCGGCGGGGG
>NZ_JZWV01001272.1 GCF_000966975.1 Streptomyces katrae
GCGGGCGCAGACGGCGACCTCCGCGCCCGCCGCGAGGAACGAGCGGGCGATCCCGGCGCCGACGCCCCGGGTTCCGCCGGTGACGACCACGACCCTCCCCTTGAGCTCCATCGGCTGCTACCTTCCTCACCTAACAAATGTTTGGTGGAAAGGTAGCTGATCCGCTCATGGGTGTCTCCACCTCCCGCCCGGACAAGGGCATCGCACTCGTCACAGTGGACTTCCCGCCCGTCAACGCCCTTCCCGTGCACGGCTGGTACGAGCTCGCCGACGCCGTACGCACCGCCGGCCGCGACCCGGAGGTCCGCTGCGTGGTCCTGGCGGCCACCGGCCGGGGCTTCAACGCCGGCGTCGACATCAAGGAGATGCAGCGCGACACCGGGCACTCCGCCCTCATCGGCGCCAACCGGGGCTGCTACGAGGCCTTCGCCGCCGTGTACGAGTGCGAGGTCCCGGTGGTGGCGGCGGTGCACGGCTTCTGCCTGGGCGGCGGCATCGGCCTCGTCGGCAACGCCGACGCGATCGTGGCCTCCGAGGACGCCGTCTTCGGCCTGCCCGAGCTGGACCGGGGGGCCCTCGGCGCCGCCACCCACCTGGCCCGGCTCGTCCCGCAGCACCTGATGCGCGCCCTCTACTACACCTCGCGCACCGCCACCGCCGCCGAACTCCACGCCCACGGCTCGGTCTGGAAGGTGGTCCCGCGCACGGAGCTGTCCGCCGCCGCCCTGGAACTGGCGGCCGAGATCGCGAAGAAGGACGCCACCCTCATCCGGCTGGCCAAGGCCGCCATCAACGGCATCGACCCGGTCGACGTGCGCCGCAGCTACCGCTTCGAGCAGGGGTTCACCTTCGAGGCCAACCTCAGCGGGGTCGCCGACCGGGTCCGCGACACCTTCGGGAAGGCACAGGGAGGCACCGCATGACGGACAAGACCATGACCCCCGACGAGGTAGTCGGACGGCTGCGCAGCGGAATGACCCTGGGCATCGGCGGCTGGGGCTCCCGGCGCAAGCCGATGGCCCTGGTGCGGGCACTGCTCCGCTCCGAGATCACCGATCTCACCGTGATCTCGTACGGCGGCCCCGACGTCGGTCTCCTCGCCGCCGCCGGACGCGTCCGCCGCCTGATCGCCCCCTTCGCCACCCTGGACTCCGTCCCGCTGGAGCCGCACTTCCGGGCCGCCCGCGAGGGCGGCTCCCTCGCCCTCACCGAGTACGACGAGGCCATGTTCATGTGGGGTCTGCACGCCGCGGCGAACCGGCTGCCCTTCCTGCCCGTCCGCGCCGGCCTCGGCTCCGACGTCATGCGGGTCAACCCGGAACTGCGCACCGTCACCTCCCCCTACGCCGACGGCGAGGAGTTCGTCGCCGTCCCCGCCCTGCGCATGGACGCGGCCCTCGTCCACCTCAACCGGGCCGACCGCCTCGGCAACGCCCAGTACCTGGGCCCCGACCCGTACTTCGACGACCTCTTCTGCGAGGCCGCCGACAGCGCGTACGTCTCGTGCGAGCAGCTGGTGGAGAGCGCCGAGCTCGCCAAGTCCGGCCCCCCGCAGTCCCTCCTGGTCAGCCGGCACTCGGTCACCGGGGTCGTGGAGACCCCGAACGGGGCGCACTTCACCTCCTGCGCGCCCGACTACGAGCGCGACGAGGCCTTCCAGAAGCTGTACGCGACCACCCCCTGGCCCGAGTTCGCCGCCCGCTTCCTGTCCGGGGCGGGCGAGCACGACTACCAGAGCGCCGTCCGCACCTGGCAGGAGGAACAGCGATGACCAGTCGCGCGGAGTACTGCGTGCTCGCCTGCGCCGAGGCCTGGCGCGGCGACGGGGAGGTCCTCGCCAGCCCGATGGGCCCGATCCCCTCCTTCGGGGCGCGGCTGGCCAAGCGGACCTTCTCCCCCGACCTGCTGCTGACCGACGGCGAGGCGATGCTGGTCGGCCTGGACGGGACGGTGGAGGGCTGGCTCCCCTACCGCCGCCACCTGACGATGGTCACCGGCGGGCGGCGGCACGTGATGATGGGCGCGAGCCAGATCGACCGCTACGGCAACCAGAACATCTCCTGCATCGGCGACTGGGAGCGGCCCTCCCGCCAGCTGCTGGGCGTGCGCGGGGCACCCGTCAACACCCTGAACAACCCGGTCAGCTACTGGGTGCCCCGGCACTCCCCGCGGGTGTTCGTCGAACGCGTCGACATGGTGAGCGGGGTGGGGTACGACCGCGCGGCGGCGGCCGGCCCCTCGGCGTCCCGCTTCCACCGGCTGCCGCGCGTGGTCAGCGACCTCGGGGTGTTCGACTTCACCGGTCCCGGGCACTCGATGCGGCTGGTCTCCGTCCACCCGGGGGTGACGGTGGAGCAGGTCCGCGCGGCCACCGGGTTCGAGCTCGCGACCGGCGAGGAGGTCCCGTACACCCGTGAGCCCACCGCCGAGGAGCTGCGGCTGATCCGCGAGGTGATCGACCCGAAGGGCCTGCGCGACCGCGAGGTGCGGGGCTGACATGGCGGAACGGCGGCTGGAGACGGCGTTCACCAAGCTGGTCGGGGTCCGGTACCCGATCGTGCAGACGGGCATGGGCTGGGTGGCCGGCCCGCGCCTGGTGTCGGCGGCGGCGGAGGCGGGGGCGCTGGGCATCCTGGCCTCGGCGACGATGACGACGGAGCAGCTGCGCGCGGCCGTCCAGGAGGTGCGGTCGCGTACGGACGCGCCGTTCGGGGTGAACCTGCGCGCGGACGCGGGGGACGCGGCCGAGCGGGTCCGGCTGATCATCGACGAGGGCGTGCGGGTGGCGTCGTTCGCGCTGGCCCCGTCCCGGGAGCTGATCGCGCGGCTCAAGGACGCGGGGGTGGTGGTGATCCCCTCGGTGGGGGCGCGCCGGCACGCCGAGAAGGTCGCGGCCTGGGGCGCCGACGCGGTGATCGTGCAGGGCGGGGAGGGCGGCGGCCACACCGGGGAGGTGGCCACGACGGTCCTGCTGCCGCAGGTGGTCGACGCGGTGGACGTCCCCGTCGTCGCGGCGGGCGGTTTCCGGGACGGGCGCGGCCTGGTGGCGGCGCTCGCGTACGGGGCCTCGGGCATCGCGATGGGCACGCGGTTCCTGCTGACCTCCGATTCGACCGTCCCGGACGCCGTGAAGGCCGAGTACCTGAAGGCCACGGTCAAGGACGTCACCGTCACCACGGCCGTGGACGGGCTCCCGCACCGGATGCTGCGCACCGAGCTGGTGGCCTCCCTGGAGCGGGCGGGCCGGGCGCGGGCGCTGGCCCGAACGGTGCGGCACGCGGCGGGCTTCCGGAAGCTGTCGGGGCTGTCCTGGTCCCGGATGGTGCGCGACGGTCTGGCGATGAAGCACGGCAAGGACCTGTCCTGGAGCCAGGTCCTGCTCGCCGCGAACACCCCGATGCTCCTGAAGGCGTCCATGGTCGAGGGCCGTACGGACCTCGGTGTCATGGCATCGGGCCAGGTCGCGGGGGTGATCGAGGACCTGCCGTCGTGTGCGGAACTCGTCGGCCGCGTCATGGCCGAAGCGCACACCGTGCTGGACCGGCTGCACGCGTCCGGTCCGCACGTGCTCGGCACCCTGCCACCACCAGGGTGATCCCCTTCTCCGTCACAGGAGTCGCCCGTATGAGACGTGCCCGCATCCGCCTGGCGACCGCGGCGACCGCCGCCGCGCTCGCCCTCGGAACCCTGCCCGCCGCCGCGTACGCGGCGGCGGCTCCGGCAACCGCGGCCCGTACCCGGCACCACCAGCTCCAGCCTTCGTCCCAGGCGATCCGGCAGATCCCCCTCCAGGGCGCCGTCAACCTCCGGGACGTCGGCGGGTACTACACGTACAGCGGCGGGCAGGTCCGCCAGGGGCTGGTCTACCGCTCCGACGCACTGGGCAAGCTGACCGCGGCGGACATCACCACCGTCTCCGGTCTCGGCCTCACGAAGGTCGTCGATTTCCGCATCCCGATGGAGCTCCAGTACGACGGCGCGGACAGGCTGCCGCCGGGGCTCTCCCCCACCTCCCGCCCGGTCAGCGACCTGGGCCTGTACGGCACCCTGGTCGGCGCGATATCCAGCGGCGACCCCGTCAAGCAGGAGCAGATGCTCGGCGGCGGGCGGGCCGAGGCCTACATGCGGGACGTCTACCGCACGTTCGTGACGAGCCCCGAGAACCGGGCGCAGTTCGCGACGACGCTGCGGGAGATCGCGGACGGCGGCCAGGGGCCGCTGCTCTACCACTGCACCTCGGGCAAGGACCGTACGGGGTGGATGAGTTACGTCCTGCTGCGGGCGCTGGGCGTGCCGCAGGAGACGGCCGGGAGCGACTACCTGGCCTCGAACACCTTCCGTGCGGCGTACGACGCCCAGGTGCGCGCGGGCCTCAAGCAGTCGGGCCGGATGCAGAACCCGGACCTGCTGATCCCGCTCCAGGAGGTCCGCCAGGACTACCTGGACGCGGCGACGGCGCGGATGGAGGCCGACTACGGCGGCTTCTACGGCTATCTGACGGACGGTCTGGGCCTGGACCTGCGGACGCTGGCGAAGCTGCAGAACAAGCTGGTCCGGTAGGCAACTGCCGGAGTACCCGCCGCGGTACCGGCC
>NZ_JZWV01001273.1 GCF_000966975.1 Streptomyces katrae
GTACCGGGGTCAGGGGCAGCGCCCCTGGGAACGGGCGAAGGGCGGGGCGGGGAGGAGCCCCGCGCAGCGGCCCCCCCCCGTGCCACCCACCGGTACCTAGGCCGCGGATGAGTAGCCGCGCCCTGTTCCCCGTCGCCCCGCGCCGCGAGCGTAGGGGACATGACAGCCAGCGCACGCGAACTCGCCGACGCCACCCCCGCCACGCGCGACCGGTACGTGGACCTGCTCCGCGTCGCCTCCCTCGGGACCGTCGTCCTCGGCCACTGGCTGATGGCCGCCGTCAGCGCCGACGGCATGGGGAACCTGCTCGCCCTCGTGCCCCGGCTCCAGGTGCTCACCTGGGGGCTGCAGGTCATGCCCGTCTTCTTCTTCGTCGGCGGGTTCAGCCACGCCCTCTCGTACCGTTCCCTGGAGCGCCGCGCCGCCGGCCGGCCCGTGTACGCCGCCTTCCTGCGGGCCCGGCTGCGCCGCCTGCTGCGGCCCACCCTCGTCTTCGTCCTCGTGTGGGCCGCCCTCGCCCTCACCGTGCAGCTCGCCGGCGCCGACCGGGGCCCGCTCGCCGGGGCAGCCCTGCGGATGGTCACGCAGCCGCTGTGGTTCATCGGGATCTACCTCGCCATGGTGGCCCTCACCCCACCCCTGCTGCGCGCCCACGCCCGCTGGGGCTGGGCCGCGTTCGCCGCCCTGGCCGGCGCCGCCGCGCTGGTCGACGTCCTGCGCTTCGCGCTCCACGTCCCGTACGCCGAGTTCCTGAACTTCGCCTTCGTCTGGCTCGCCGTGCACCAGCTCGGCTTCCTCCGCGCCGACGGCCGCATCCGCCGCCCCGCCCTCCTCGGCGCCGCAGGCCTCGCCGGGGCGGTGCTCCTCGTCGCCGCCGGGCCGTACCCGCTGTCGATGGTGGGGATGCCCGGCGAGAAGGTGTCCAACATGGCCCCGCCCACCCTCGCCCTGCTCTGCCACGGCATGTGGCTGGTAGGCGCCGTCCAGCTGCTCGCACGCCCCGCCGCCGCCCTCCTCGACCGGCCCCGCGTCTGGCGCGGGGTGGTCGCCGCCAACGGGGTGGCCATGACCGCGTTCCTCTGGCACCTCACCGCCATGCTCGGCGTGTACGCCGCCCAGCTCGCCCTCGGCCTCGCCCTGCCCCGGCCCGCCACCGCCGCCTGGTGGGCGCAGGTCCCGGTACGGATCCTCCTCGCCGCCGCGCTCACCGCCCTCCTCGTGGCCGGCTTCCGCCGCTTCGAGTCGCCCTCCCCGACGGGCGACACCCCCGGCAGCGGCCCCGCCGCCGCCCTCGGCACCACCCTCTCCCTCCTCGGGATCCTCGGCCTGTCCATGACCGGACTCGGCGGGCTGCTGGAGGGGCACACCGCCACCCTCGTCGCCCTCCCGGTCACCGCGCCCGCCGCCATCGGCATGGCCCTGGCGGGCGCCTGGCTGGTGGAACGGTCGGTGTCGGCGCGGAGGGTTAGGCTGAGGGGCTGATCCACACCCTTTCCCTGGAGCGCGTCTGATGGCCGTCAACCTGGTCAATGTCGAGGCAGTCAGCAAGGTGTACGGCACCCGTACCCTGCTCGACGGCATCTCCCTCGGCGTATCCGAGGGCGACCGGATCGGCGTGGTCGGCCGCAACGGCGATGGCAAGACCACCCTCATCCGGATGCTCGCCAAGCTGGAGGAGCCCGACAGCGGCCGGGTCACCCAGAGCGGCGGCACGCGGATGGGCGTCCTCACCCAGCACGACTCCCTCGACCCGACGGCCACCATCCGCCACGAGATCATCGGCGACATGGCCGACCACGAGTGGGCCGGCAACGCCAAGATCCGCGACGTGCTCACGGGTCTCTTCGGCGGCCTGGACCTGCCCGGCTTCGGCCAGGGCCTGGACACGGTCATCGGCCCGCTCTCCGGCGGCGAGCGCCGCCGCATCGCCCTCGCCAAGCTGCTCATCGCCGAGCAGGACCTCCTCGTCCTCGACGAGCCCACCAACCACCTCGACGTCGAGGGCATCTCCTGGCTGGCCGGCCACCTCCAGGCCCGCCGCAGCGCCCTCGTCTGCGTCACCCACGACCGCTGGTTCCTCGACCAGGTCTGCACCCGCATGTGGGACGTCCAGCGCGGCTCCGTCTACGAGTACGAGGGCGGCTACAGCGACTACGTCTTCGCCCGCGCCGAACGCGAGCGGATCGCCGCCACCGAGGAGGCCAAGCGGCAGAACCTGATGCGCAAGGAGCTGGCCTGGCTGCGCCGCGGCGCCCCCGCACGCACCTCCAAGCCCCGCTACCGCATCGAGGCCGCCAACGAGCTGATCGCCGACGTGCCGGAGCCGCGCGACAAGTCGGAGCTGATGCGCTTCGCCAACGCCCGCCTCGGCAAGACGGTCTTCGACCTGGAGAACGTCACCGTCACCGCCGGCCCCAAGACCCTCCTCAAGCACCTCACCTGGCACCTGGGCCCCGGCGACCGCGTCGGCCTCGTCGGCGTCAACGGCGCGGGCAAGACCTCCCTGCTGCGGGCCCTCGCCGAGGCCGCCCGCACCCAGGGCGAGACCCAGCCGGCGTCCGGCGAGATCACCGTCGGCAAGACCGTCCGCCTGGCCTACCTCTCCCAGGAGGTCGGCGAACTCGACCCGTCGCTGCGCGTCCTGGAGGCCGTCCAGCGGGTCCGTGACCGCGTCGACCTCGGCAAGGGCCGCGAGATGACGGCCGGCCAGCTGTGCGAGCAGTTCGGGTTCACCAAGGAGAAGCAGTGGACGCCCGTCGGCGACCTGTCCGGCGGTGAGCGGCGCCGGCTGCAGATCCTGCGCCTGCTGATGGACGAGCCCAATGTCCTCTTCCTCGACGAGCCCACCAACGACCTCGACATCGAGACCCTCACCCAGCTGGAGGACCTCCTCGACGGCTGGCCCGGCTCGATGATCGTGATCTCCCACGACCGGTTCTTCATCGAGCGCACCACGGACACGGTGATGGCGCTCCTCGGCGACGCCAGCCTGCGGATGCTGCCGCGCGGTCTGGACGAGTACCTGGAGCGCCGCCAGCGGATGATCGAAGCCGCCGCCCCGGCTCCGGCCCCGGCCGCCGCGGCCAAGTCGACGTCCTCCGGCGACTCGCGCGCGGCGAAGAAGGAACTCCAGAAGATCGAGCGGCAGCTCAACAAGATGTCCGACCGCGAGACGAACCTGCACGCGCAGATCGCCGAGCACTCCACCGACTACGACAAGGTCGCCAAGCTCGACGCGGAGCTCCGCGAACTCATCTCCGAGCGGGACGAATTGGAGATGCGCTGGCTGGAACTGGCCGAAGAGGCCTGAGCCCGGGGCCCCGTGCGGCCCGATAACAGGCGCGTCACGGGCCGGTCCGCCCTTGGGAACAGGGGTGCGACCGGCCCGTTGCGTACCGGCCATGAGTGATAGAAAGGGTCGGTTCTTTTCGATCTCCGCCGGGTCCCTCCCGGTCCGCCGACCGCCTGAAGCCGAAGGTATGCGCTGATGACCGAGCCGCCCCAGCCGCCGCCGAACCAGCCGCCGCCCCCCTCCGGTTACGGTCACCTCCCGGGGCCGCCGCAGCCGGGTTACGGCTATCCGCCCCCGGGCGGCAACCCGTACGCGCAGCAGCCGCCGACCGTCCCCCAGCCGCTGGTCCAGTCCGGCGGCCACGCCGCAAGGGCCCGGTCATCGTCGCGGCGGCCGTCGCGGGTGTCCTCGTCCTCGGTGCCGGCGCCTGGTTCGCCTTCGGAACCGGCGACGACCCGAAGAAGCCCGCCGCACAGGCCTCCACCCCCGCCGACCCCAAGCCCTCCGCCTCCGCGTCCGTGGACAAGGGCGACGGCAGCGGCAACGGCGCCCCCGAGCAGACCGACCTCAACGCGGGCCGCAAGCCCGGCGAGGACAAGGTGCTGTGGCTCAAGACCGTCAAGATGCAGGGTCCCGGCGCGGGCATCCCCACCAAGGGCCAGTGGGTCGTCGGCGACACCGTCGTGAAGACCGTCGGCACCACCGTCGTCGGCTACGGCGTGGCCGACGGCAAGGAGAAGTGGAAGATCGACGCCCGCACGGAGATCTGCGGACTCGCCCGCCAGACCACCTCCGACGGGAAGACGGTCATCGCCGTCAAGGACGGCACGCAGTCCAACGCCAGCTGCAACCAGCTGAAACTGATCGACCTGAAGGCCGGCAAGGAGGGCTGGACCAAGGAGGTCGCCAAGGAGAGCATCTTCGACGGCGGGTCCAGCGCCGCCCTGACCCTGACCGGCGACACCGTCGCCGTCAACAGGCTCGGCGGCACCAGCGCCTACCGCATCAGCACCGGCGACAAGCTCTTCTCCGGCAAGGTCCCCGAGGGCTGCCAGCCCAGCCAGTACGCCGCCGGCGGCGGCAAGATGCTCGGCATCGCCCTGTGCATGGACGACGACCACATCGTCGAGGTCCAGGACGCCGACCCGGTCACCGGCAAGAAGACCTGGTCCTACCGCCTCCCCAAGGGCTGGAACGTCAACGGCGTCTACTCCGTCTCCCCGGCCGTCCTCGACATCGGCAACCGCGACACCAAGGAACGCGCCGTCATCGCCCTGACCG
>NZ_JZWV01001274.1 GCF_000966975.1 Streptomyces katrae
CGCCGTCATCGCCCTGACCGGCGACGGCAAGAAGCGCTCCAGCATGGCCGCCGAGGGCTCCTTCGAGGTCAACTGCGGCGGCGGCAGCATCGACGACCTCCAGGCCTGCGGCGACTCCGCGGTCGACGGCGACACCCTCTACCTGACGACGGCCGCCAAGGGCGGCGGCAACAACGAGATCGTCGCCTTCGACCTCGGCACCGGAAAGGCCAAGTGGCGCCAGGCCGCCGGGGACAAGCGGAGCCTGCGTCCCCTGAAGGCCGCGAACGGGCAGCTGACCGCCTACCGCACCGGCGCCCTCGACGAGCCCGGCGAGATCGTCTCGTTCCCGGTGGCCGGCGGCGCGCCCAAGACGCTGCTGCGCCTGCCCTCGGGCCCGGCCGCGAAGATCGAGGGCTCCTTCCTGTTCTCCAGGAGCTCCTTCGAGGACGGCCGTTTCTTCCTGTCCGTGACCAACCTCAACGGTGACGGCACGGACGAGAAGCTCCTGATGGCCTTCGGCAAGTGAACGAGTCCACCGAGCCGCCCACCGAGAGGCAGTAGCAGCAGATGAGCAC
>NZ_JZWV01001275.1 GCF_000966975.1 Streptomyces katrae
AGGAGTGGGGTCCGGGGCGGAGTCCCGGGGAACGGGCGAAGGGCGGGTAGGGGACGGCCCCGCAGGGCTACCGGGGGCGCCGCGCGAGCGACAGGGTGCGGTGGGCCGCCGCCACGACCGCGGGGTCGACGAAGCGGCCGTCCGGGAGGGCGAGGGCCCCCGGCGCGGCCCGGGCGGCCGAGACGATCTCCTCCGCCGCGGTGACCTCCTCCGGCCCCGGGAGGAACGCCCGCTCGATCACCGGCAGCTGCCGCGGATGGATCGCCGCCCGCCCCAGGAACCCCAGCGACCGCCCCCGCGCACAGGAGGCGGCCAGGGCCTCCAGGTCCCGGATGTCCGGGAACACCGACTGCGCGGGCGGCGCCAGCCCGGCGGCCCGGGCGGCCACGACCACCCTGGAACGCGGCCAGTCGAGCCCGCCCTCCGCACACACCCCGAGGTCGGCGCAGAGGTCCGCCTCGCCCAGGGTCAGCCCCTGCAGGGAAGGGTGCGCGCGGGCGATCTCGTACGCCCGTTCCACCCCCAGCGCGGACTCCAGCAGCGCGTACAGCGCCACCCCGCCCGTCCGGTCCGCGACCCGGACGATCTGCTCCGGGGCGTCGACCTTCGGCAGCCGCAGCCCCGCCAGCCCGTGCAGGCGGGCGAGGGCGGTGAGGTCGGCGCCCGCCCAGGGGGAGCCCAGCGCGTTCACCCGGACGTGGACCGGCACCGGCGGCCGTTCGGTGAGCAGCTCGGCGGTGGCGGCGCGGGCGTACTCCTTGCGGGAGGCCGACACCGAGTCCTCCAGGTCCACGATCACGGCGTCCGCCCCGCAGCGCAGGGCCTTCTCCACCACCGCCGGGCGGTCCCCGGGGGCGTAAAGCCAGGTCAGGATCACAACGCACCCTCCGTGCGCAGAGCGGCGATCTCGGCCCGGGTCAGGCCGAGTTCGGTCAGGACGGCTTCGGTGTCCGCCCCGTGCGGGCGCCCCGCCCAGCGGATCGCCCCGGGGGTCTCCGACAGCCTGAAGAGGACGTTCTGCATCCGCAGCGGGCCGAGTTCGGGGTCCTCGACCTCGGTGACGGTGTCGAGGGCCGCGAACTGCGGGTCGGCCAGCACGTCCCGTACGTCGTAGACCAGGGCGACGGCTGCCTCGGCCGCCTCGAAGGCGGTGACCACCTCCTCCGCCTTGTGGTGGGCGATCCAGCCGCCGACCGCCTCGTCGAGGAGGTGCGTGTGCGCGGCCCGGCCCGTCCCGGTCGCGAACCAGGGCTCGTCGGCCAGCTCGGGGCGCCCGACGAGGCGGACCACCCGCTCGGCGATGGACTGCGCCGACGCGGACACCGCCAGCCAGCGGCCGTCCGCGCTGCGGTAGGTGTTGCGCGGGGCGTTGTTCGCGGAGCGGTTGCCGGTGCGGGGCTGGACGTAGCCGAGCTGGTCGTACCAGAGCGGGTGCGGGCCCAGCACGGTGAGGATCGGCTCGATGATCGCCAGGTCGACCACCTGCCCCCGCCCGGTCCGCTCCCGTCCGGCGAGCGCGGTCATCACGGCGTACGCGCAGGTCAGCGCGGCGATGGAGTCGGCCAGGCCGAAGGGGGGCAGGGTCGGCGGGCCGTCGGGCTCGCCGGTGATCGAGGCGAAGCCGCTCATGGCCTCGGCGAGCGTGCCGAAGCCGGGGCGGCGGGCGTACGGGCCCTGCTGGCCGAAGGCCGTGACCCGGGCCAGGACGAGGCGGGGGTTGGCCGCCGAGAGCTCGGGCCAGCCCAGGCCCCACTTCTCCAGGGTGCCGGGGCGGAAGTTCTCGACCACGACGTCGGCGGTGGCGGCCAGCCGCAGCAGGGTGTCCCGGCCGCCGGGCGTGGACAGGTCGAGGGTGATCGTGCGCTTGTTCCGCCCGAGCAGCTTCCACCACAGCCCGATCCCGTCCTTGGCGGGCCCGTGCCCGCGCGAGGGGTCGGGCCGCCCGGGGTGCTCCACCTTGACCACCTCGGCCCCGAAGTCCCCGAGCAGGGTGGCGGCCAGCGGCCCGGCGAAGAGCGTGGCCAGATCCAGCACCCGCAGCCCCGCCAGGGGTCCGGTCCCCGGGCCGGGGGCGGTGCGGTCGGGTGCCTCGGGCCGGGCCGGCGGGCCGGCGGCGCGGCCGTCGTCGGGGGCGGGGCCGGCGGGACTCACGGGGTGGCCCCGTCACCGGCCAGGGCGGCGGCGTCCGTCTCCGTGCGCGTCGGCATCGAGGACTGCGCCCCGGCCCGCTGCACCGACAGGGACGCCGCCACCGAGGCCCAGCGCAGCGCCTCCGGCACCGGCCGGCCCTCGCCGAGGGCCACCGCGAGCGCCCCCACGAAGGTGTCACCGGCCGCGGTGGTGTCCACGGCCCGTACCCGGGGCGCCGGCACGGTCAGCGGCTCCCGCCCCCGGGCCGCGTACAGGGAGCCCGCCGCACCCAGGGTGATCACCACTTCCGGCACCGCCCGCAGCAGCACCTCGGCGGCCCGGTGCGGGTCCGTGAGCCCGGTCAGGGCGGCGGCCTCGTGCTCGTTGGGGACCAGCAGGTCGGTGGCGGCGGCTCCAGGCCGGTGACACGGCCGTTGGCGCCGGGGATGACGATGATGCTGTTGGCGCCCTCGTCGTCCACGGTGATGTGGGCCGTGCCGCTGGCGCCCTCGACGGTGCGCAGGGCGGAGGTCTCCACCCCCGCCCCGGAGAGGGCGGCCCGCAGCCGGACGCCGAACTCGTCCGCGCCGACCGCCCCGATCATCGTCACCTCCCCGCCGAGGCGGGCGGCGGCCACCGCCTGGTTGGCGCCCTTGCCGCCGGGGACGGTGCGGAACTCCCGTCCGGTGACGGTCTCCCCGGGGTTGGGTGCCTTGGGGACGTAGGCGACGAGGTCCATGTTCGTACTGCCGAGCACGGCGATGGCCGTCATGGTCGGGCTGCCTCCTGGGCGGTGAGGTGGGCGAGGGCGTCGAAGCCGATGCCGTCGAAACCGGTGATGGTGGTGGAGAGACGGTTCTTGAGGGGCGCCGTCCACCGCTCCGGGATCCGGTCGGGGGAGCCGGCCAGCAGCCCGGCGACCGAGCCGGCGGTGGCGCCGTTGGAATCGGTGTCCCAGCCGCCGGACACCGCCGCGCACACGGAGCGGGTGAAGTCCCCGTCGGCGTGGGTGAGGGCGGCCGCGATCAGGGCGGTGTTGGGCAGGGCGTGCACCCAGTGGTAGCCGCCGTAGCGGGCGTGCAGCAGGTCCACCACCCGCTCGAAGTCGCCCTCCGCGCGGGCGGTGCGGATCCCGAAGCGGACGGCCTCGGCGAGGCGCGAGCGGGGCGGTACGACGGCCAGCCCGGCCCGCAGCGCGCCGTGCACGTCGGCCCGGCCGGAGGCGGCCTCCGCGAGGGTCGCGGCGGCGAAGAGGGCGGCGTGGACGCCGGTCGCGGTGTGGCTGAGGACGGCGTCCCGCCAGGCCTGTTCGGCGGCGGCGGCCGGGTCGCCGGGGTTGGTCCAGCCGTGGACGTCGGCGCGGATGAGGGCGCCGATCCACTCGCGGAAGGGGTTGTGGTGGGTGGCGGTGAGCGGGGGCTCCAGGCCCAGGAGCAGGTTGCGGTACGCGATCCGCTCGGCGGTGAAGGCCCGGCCGGCCGGGAGCTCGTCGAGCCAGAGGCGCGCGAGGTCGGCGGTGGCGAAGCGTTTGCCGTGGCGCTGGAGGAGCAGCAGGCCGAGGAGGGGGTGGTCGAGGTCGTCGTCCTCGGGGGTGCCGTCGATGTTCTCGGCGAGGGAGTTCGCGGCGGACCGGCGGTTCCACGGGTACGCGGCGAGCACCTCCTGGGGGACGCCGCGGGCGGTGAACCAGTCGTCGAGCGGCCAGTTCCCGGAGGCCCGGGCCAGCGCCCGGATCCCGCAGAGCGGCAGCTTCTCGACGGGCTTCCCCAGCACGCACCCCACGGCCCGCCCCACCCAGGCGGCCTCCAGCCGCAGACAAAGCCGGCCGTCGACGGCCTCGCCCCTGGCCCTGGCCACGGTGCCGGTCTCGGCTCTCGCCCCGGTCGCGGCTCGGGCTCCGGTTCCGGTCTCGGCCGCAGCCGGGCTCCCGGTTCCGGCCCTGGCCCTGGTCTCAGTCCCGGCCACGGCCCCGCCTCCGGCTCCGGCCCCGGCCCTGGTCTCGGTTCCGGTCTCGGTTCCGGTCTCGGTTTCGGTCTCGGTTCCGGTCCCGGTGCCGGCCCCGGTTCCGGCCCTGGCCCTGGCCCTGGCCACGGTCCCGGCCCTGGTCTCGGCCCCGGTCTTGGTCCCGGCCCCACCTCCGCCTCCGGCTCCAGCCCCGGCCCTGGTCTCGGTCCCGGTCTCGGCCCCGGCCCTGGTCTCGGTTTCGGTCCCGGTTCCGGCCCCGGTCGCGGTCGCGGTTCCGGCCCCGGCTCCGGTGCCGGTCTCGGTTCCGGCCCCGGTCTCGGTTTCGGCCCCGGCCCTGGTCTCCGTTCCGGGCGGTGGCCAGGTCGCCCGGATGGCGGGCCAGGCCGTGGGTTCGTCGGGGGCCGAGGGGACCGGGAGGGCGGCGAGTTCGTCCAGGAGGCGGGTGGCGAGGGCGCGGAGTTCCGGTC
>NZ_JZWV01001276.1 GCF_000966975.1 Streptomyces katrae
CCGGCGTTTGAGGCGCGGGGGCAGGGGCGGCGCCCCTGGGAACCTGGAGCGGCTCCGTGCAGCGGCAGGGGCGGCCGGGGCGGGATATGGGGTCGTCGGGGGATCGGGGGGTGAGAAGAATGGCGGCATGACGACACGTGCCAGGTCCTTCGACGCCGCCGCAGCCCTCTACCACGCCTCCCGCCCCGGCTACCCCGACGCGCTGTTCGACGCCGTCGAAGAGCTCGCCGGGGCGTCCCTGCGCGGGGCCCGGGTGGCCGATGCGGGGGCCGGGACCGGGATCGCCAGTGCCCTGCTGCACGCGCGCGGGGCCCGGGTGCTCGCCGTGGAGCCCGGCGACGGCATGGCCGCCGAGCTCCGCCGTGCGCACCCGGGGATCCCGGTCGTGCGCGGCGACGGCGACCGCCTCCCCCTCGCCTCGGACTCCCTCGACTTCCTGACCTACGCCCAGGCCTGGCACTGGACCGACCCGGCCCGTTCCGTCCCCGAGGCCCGCCGCGTGCTCCGCCCGGGCGGAGCCCTCGCCCTCTGGTGGAACGACCTGGACCTGTCCGTCGACTGGATCGCCGAGCAGGACGAGCGGATCGCCGGGCTCTTCGGCGCCCCCGCCGGCCCCCAGCCGCGGGAGGACCCGGAGGAGCTGGGGCTCGCCACCCGCGAGGTGCGCTGGTCGCGCCGGATCCCGGTGGACGCGCACCTCGCCAACCTCTCCAGCCACTCCGCCTTCCTCCTCCTCGGGGAGTCCGCCACCCGGGAGTTCACCGGGGCCGAGCGGGCGCGGCTGCTGGAACGCTTCCCCGACGGGACGGTCGAGGAGGCCTACGTGGTCACCCTCCGCGTGGCCGTCGTCTGAGGGAGGCCGGAGGGGGCAGGGAGGCTGCGGACCACCTCCGCCCGGCACTGCGACGGCCCGCCCCACGCGTCGCGCAGCGGCCGGGCCCTGCGCAGCCACAGGGACAGGTCCAGCTCCTCCGTGTAGCCGACGGCGCCGTGCAGCTGGAGGGCGGTGCGGGCGGCCGCGTACGCCGCCTCGCCGGCGGTCAGCTTCGCCGCCGCGACGTCGCCGTCCGACAGGGACAGCGCGGCCGCCCACAGCAGCGGCCGGGCGAACTCCAGGTCCAGCAGGGTGTCCGCCAGCCGGTGCTTGACCGCCTGGAAGCTCCCGACCGGCACCCCGAACTGGGTGCGCTGCTTCACGTACTCCACCGTGCGGGCCAGCAACGCCTCGCCGACGCCCAGGCACTGGGCCGCCGTCAGCAACCGCGCCCACCGCGCGGCCACCCCGGCGGCGGCCGACACCGCCGGACCGGCCGCCAGCGGCTCCCCGCCCGCCCCGGGGAGGAAGAGCCCCCGCGCCGGATCGAGGGAGGCCAGCCGCTCCCCGCCACCGGGCACCAGCCACAGCTCACCCGCGTCCGGAGCCGCGTCCGGAGCCAGAGCCCGAGTCCGAGCCGACCCCGAGCCCGAGGCCGCCACCCCCGACGCCGCCGCAGCGGCAGCCGTGTCCCCGGCCCCCGCGTCCGGAGCCGGACCCGCCTCCGCCGCCGTAGCCGTGTCCCCCGCCCCCCTCACGGCGAAGCACCACTCCGCCGCGTCCGCGTCCAGGGCGTACGGGGAGCCGCCCGGCAGGGTCAGGGTGGCCAGGGAGTCTCCCGTGAGGAGGCCCGGGAGGAAGCGTTTCGCCGGGGCCTCCTCCCCGCGCCGGGCCAGCTCCCCCAGCAGCACCACCGTCGCGGCCGTCTCCACCGCCGGGCCCGCCACCCCCGCCCGGCCCAGCTCCACGAAGGCCAGCGCCAGTTCCACCGGGAGCGGCCCCAGCCCCTCGTACGCCTCCGGCGCGGCCAGCGCGCACAGCCCGGTTCCGGCGAGCCGGGACCACAGGGCCAGCCCGGGCCCGTGGTCGCCGGCCGCCCAGGCCCGTACGGTCGCCGGGACCTCCGCCGCGCCCAGCAGGGAGCGCAGGGTACGGGCGAAGTCGGACTGTTCCCCGGTCGGCAGGAAGCGCATCAGCGGCGGCCCTTCGGAAGGCCGAGCAGCCGCTCGGCGATGATGTCGCGCTGGATCTCGTTCGTCCCCGCGTAGATCGGCCCGGCCAGCGAGAACACCCACGGCTCGGCCCACGGCCCCTGCGCCAGCTCCGCGTCCGGCCCCAGCAGGTCCAGGGCCGTCTCGTGCAGGGCGATGTCGTACTGGGACCAGAACACCTTGTTCAGGCTGGACTCGGCGCCGATCTCCCCGCCCGCCGCGAAGCGGGTGGCTCCGGCCCAGGTGAACAGCTCGTAGGCACGCGCCCCCACCACCGCGTCCGCGACCCGGTCCCGCAGCGCCGTGTCCGCCGGGTCCCCCCGCTCCCGCCACAGGGCGGCCAGCCGGGCGGCCGTGGCCAGGAACCGGCCGGGGGAGCGCAGGGTCAGCCCGCGCTCGTTGCCCGTCGTCGACATGGCGATCCGCCAGCCCTGCCCCGGCTCCCCGATCACGTCCTCGTCGGGCACGAAGACCCGGTCCAGGAAGAGCTCCGCGAAGGCCGGCTTGCCGTCGAGCCGGCCGATGGGGCGGACCGTCACGCCCGGCGCGCGCAGGTCGAACATCAGGTACGTCAGCCCGTGGTGGGGCTTCGCGGCGTCCGGGTCGCTGCGGAAGATCCCGAACGCGCGGTCGGCGAAGGCGGCCCGCGAGGACCAGGTCTTCTGCCCCGACAGCAGCCAGCCGCCCTCGGTGCGCTCCGCCCGGGACCTCAGCGAGGCCAGGTCCGAGCCCGACTCCGGCTCCGACCAGGCCTGTGCCCAGATCACCTCGCCGCTCGCCATGGACGGCAGCACCCGCGCCCGCTGCCCGGGCGTGGCGTGGTCGAAGAGGGTCGGGGCCAGCAGGCTGATGCCGTTCTGCGAGACCCGGCCGGGCGCGCCCGCCGCCCAGTACTCCTCCTCGAAGACCAGCCACCGCTCGATGTCCGCGCCCCGGCCTCCGTACTCCTCGGGCCAGGACACCGCCGACCAGCGGCCGGCGTGCAGTTCGGCCTCCCACTCCCGGTGCGCCGCGAAGCCCTGCTCCGTCTCCAGCGAGGGCAGCGCGGCGTCCGGCACGTGCTCGCGCAGCCAGGCCCGGGCCTCGGCCCGGAAGGCCGCCACCTCGGGGGAGTGGTCGAGGTCCATCAGCCGTCCGCCTCCTTCACGCACGCCTTCCCTAACAAGTGTTTGGTAGGTTAACGTACGGCCATGAGCAGCGTCGAGGAGTCCCGCAACGAGGCGCCCGCCTACGTCCCCGCCCACGGTCTGCTGCGCGGCCGCACCGCCGTCATCACGGCCGCGGCCGGAGCCGGGATCGGCGGCGCCACCGCCCGCCGCTTCCTGGAGGAGGGGGCCCGCGTCCTGATCAGCGACGCCCACGCCCGCCGGCTGAAGGAGAGCGAGGACGCCCTCGCCGCCGAGTTCGGCGCGGACCGGATCGCCTCCCTGCCCTGCGACGTCACCGACGAGGACCAGGTCCGGGCCCTCTTCGCGCACGCCGGGCGGCTCCACGGCGGCCTCGACGTCGTCGTCAACAACGCCGGGCTCGGCGGCACCGCCGCCCTCGTAGACATGACCGACGAGCAGTGGACCCGCGTCCTCGACGTCACCCTGAACGGCACCTTCCGCTGCACCCGCGCCGCCCTGCGCGCCCTGAAGGACTCCGGACGCGGCGGCGTCATCGTCAACAACGCCTCCGTCATCGGCTGGCGCGCCCAGACCGGCCAGGCCCACTACGCCGCCGCCAAGGCCGGGGTGATGGCCCTGACCCGCTGCGCGGCGCTGGAGGCCGCCGAGTTCGGGGTACGGATCAACGCGGTCGCCCCGAGCCTGGCCATGCACCCGCACCTGGCGAAGGTGACCAGCGAGGAGCTGCTGGCCGAACTCACCGCCCGCGAGGCCTTCGGCCGCCACGCCGAACCCTGGGAGATCGCCAACGTCATCGTCTTCCTGGCCAGCGGCTACTCGTCCTACATGACGGGCGAGACCGTCTCGGTCAGCAGCCAGCACCCCTAGGGGGTGTTGCGAAAGCACCGCACAGGACTTTCGCAACACCCCCTAGGCCCGGACCAGAATGGGCCCGTGCCAACGAACAAGCCGACAGCCAAGCCGACCGCCGAGCCCGGCGCGAAGAAGAAGCCGCAGGTGACCCCCTCACCCGAGCGGCGCAGGGAACTCCTCGCCACCGCCGCCGAGGTCTTCGCCGCCCAGGGCTACGACGCCACCACCGTCCGCAAGATCGCCGACGCCGCCGGGATGCTCGCCGGCAGCCTCTACTACCACTTCGATTCCAAGGAATCGATGCTCGACGAGATCCTCTCGGCCTTCCTGAACGAGCTGTGGGACGGGTACGACACCGTCCTCGCCGCCGGCCTCGGCCCCCGGGAGACCATCGAGGCCCTCGTCACCGAGTCCTTCCGGGAGATCGACCGGCACCGCGCCGCCGTCGCGATCTACCAGAAGGAGGCCCGCACCCTCTCCGCGCAGCCCCGCTTCCACTACCTCTCCGACTCGCAGGTGAAGTTCGAGAAGGCATGGCTGGGGACGCTGGAG
>NZ_JZWV01001277.1 GCF_000966975.1 Streptomyces katrae
GCATGGCTGGGGACGCTGGAGCGGGGAGTCGCCGCCAAGGTCTTCCGGGCCGACCTCGACATCCGCCTCACCTACCGCTTCGTGCGCGACACGGTGTGGGTCGCGGCGTCCTGGTACCGGCCGGGCGGACAGCACAGCCCCGAGGAGATCGCCCGCCAGTACCTCTCGATGGTGCTCGACGGGATCGCCGTACGCCCCTAGCACGCCCCGCAGCCAGCAGAGGAGCCCCCGATGCCCGAGGCCTACATAGTCGACGCCGTACGCACCCCCGTGGGCCGGCGCGGCGGCGGCCTGTCCCAGGTCCACCCCGCAGACCTCGGGGCGCACGTCCTCAAGGCGCTCGTCGAGCGCACCGGGGTGGACCCGGCCTCCGTCGAGGACGTCGTGTTCGGCTGCCTCGACACGGTGGGCCCGCAGGCGGGGGACATCGCACGGACCGCCTGGCTGGCCGCCGGGCTGCCCGAGGAGGTCCCCGGGGTCACCGTCGACCGGCAGTGCGGCTCCTCCCAGCAGGCCGTGCACTTCGCCGCCCAGGGCGTCCTCTCCGGCACCCAGGACCTGGTCGTCGCGGGCGGCACCCAGAACATGTCGATGATCCCCATCGCCTTCGCCTCCCGGCAGGCGGCCGCACCCCTCGGCCTCACCGAGGGCCCCTACGCGGGCTCGGCGGGCTGGCGCGCCCGCTACGGGGACGCCCCCGTCAACCAGTTCCACGGGGCGCAGCTCATCGCGGAGAAGTGGGGGATCTCGCGCCGGGACATGGAGGAGTTCGCCCTCACCTCCCACCGGCGGGCGGTCCGCGCGATCGACGAGGGCCGCTTCGCCCGCGAGACCGTCCCGTACGGGGACGTGCGGGTGGACGAGGGACCGCGCCGCGACACCACCCTGGAGAAGATGGCGGGGCTGAAGCCGGTCGTCGAGGGCGGCACCATCACGGCCGCCGTCTCCTCCCAGGTCTCCGACGGCGCCGCGGCCATGCTGATCGCCTCCGAACGGGCGGTCGCGGAACACGGCCTCACCCCCCGCGCCCGGATCCACCACCTGTCGGTGCGCGGCGAGGACCCCATCCGGATGCTGTCCGCCCCGATCCCGGCCACCGCCCACGCGCTGAAGAAGACGGGCCTGACCCTGGACGCCATCGACCTGGTCGAGATCAACGAGGCCTTCGCCCCGGTGGTACTGGCCTGGCTCAAGGAGACCGGCGCCGACCCCGCCCGGGTCAACGTCAACGGCGGAGCCATCG
>NZ_JZWV01001278.1 GCF_000966975.1 Streptomyces katrae
CGCCCTGGGCCACCCCCTGGGGGCGACGGGCGTCAAGCTGATGACCACCCTCCTGCACGAGCTGGAGCGCACCGGAGGCCGCTACGGCCTCCAGACCATGTGCGAGGGCGGCGGCCAGGCCAACGTCACGATCATCGAACGCCTCTGACCCGCCCCACGCCCCCGCCCCGACGCCCCCGCGCCGGCAGCAGCGGCTTCCCGCCGAGGTGTGCTAGCGTGGAGGCGTTGCAGTTGTGGTACCCATGAACTTTATGTGCGCCTGACGGGATTGCTCCGCAGGCGCTTTTATTGTTTTTGCTGGATTCTCCCGGATG
>NZ_JZWV01001279.1 GCF_000966975.1 Streptomyces katrae
ATTCAGGAGATTCAAATGGCACTTGGCACCGTGAAGTGGTTCAACTCGGAAAAGGGCTTCGGCTTCATCGAGCAGGACGGCGGCGGCCCGGACGTCTTCGCCCACTACTCGAACATCGCCATGCAGGGCTTCCGTGAGCTCCAGGAGGGCCAGCGCGTGTCCTTCGACGTGACGCAGGGCCAGAAGGGCCCCCAGGCGGAGAACATCGTTCCCG
>NZ_JZWV01001280.1 GCF_000966975.1 Streptomyces katrae
GGTCCGCACCGCGAGGTGCGGGCCCCGGCTTGTCTGCTGTCTCCACCTTTGTCGTACCTGCCGGTTTCAGGAGGGCTTTTCCGCATGACCAGCTCCAGCTCCGCACGACCCAGCCGCCGCCCCAGCCGGGGCCGAGGCGCGGCCCAGGGACGTCCGAAGGCTGGTGCGGGGCGGCAGAAGCCCGCACCCGTGGCCAGGCCCCAGGAATTCACCATGCCCGAACCGCAGACCCCGGCCCTCCCGCCGGTGGCCGCGTTCGAGGACATGGACATGCCCGAGGCGCTGCTGAAGACCCTCGCCGCCCAGGGCGTCACCGAACCCTTCCCGATCCAGGCCGCGACCCTGCCGAACTCCCTCGCGGGCCGCGACCTCCTCGGCCGCGGACGCACCGGTTCCGGCAAGAC
This sequence comes from Streptomyces katrae, assembly GCF_000966975.1. Taxonomy (GTDB): domain Bacteria; phylum Actinomycetota; class Actinomycetes; order Streptomycetales; family Streptomycetaceae; genus Streptomyces; species Streptomyces katrae. The sequence continues at coordinate 405 of NZ_JZWV01001280.1, forward strand.
CCTCGCCTTCGGCCTGGCCCTCCTCGCCCGCACCTCCGGCCGCCGCGCCCAGCCCAAGGCGCCGCTCGCGCTGGTCCTCGTACCGACCCGCGAGCTCGCCCAGCAGGTCACCGACGCCCTGACCCCCTACGCCACGGCCGTCAACCTGCGCGTCGCCACCGTCGTCGGCGGCATGTCCATCAACCGGCAGGCCGGCGCCCTGCGCCGCGGCGCCGAGGTGCTCGTCGCCACCCCCGGCCGCCTCAAGGACCTCATCGACCGCGGGGACGCCGACCTCTCGCAGGTCTCGATCACCGTCCTCGACGAGGCCGACCAGATGACCGACATGGGCTTCATGCCGCAGGTCACCGCCCTGCTCAAGCAGGTCGAGCCCGGCGGGCAGACCATGCTGTTCTCGGCGACCCTCGACAAGAACGTCGACAAGCTCGTCAAGATGTTCCTGACCGACCCGGTCGGCCACTCCGTCGACCCGTCGGCCGGCGCGGTCACCACCATGGAGCACCACGTCCTGTACGTCATGGACGAGACCGACAAGAAGGCCGTGGCCACGCGCATAGCCGCCCGCGACGGCCGGGTCATCATGTTCGTCGACACCAAGCGCGGCGTCGACCGCATGGTCAAGAAGCTCCTCGCCGAGGGCGTGCGCGCCTCCGGCCTGCACGGCGGCCGCTCCCAGCCCCAGCGCAACCGCACCCTGGACTGGTTCAAGACCGGCGAGGTCACCGCGCTGATCGCCACCAACGTGGCCGCCCGCGGCATCCACATCGACGACCTCGACCTGGTCGTCAACGTCGACCCGCCCACCGACCACAAGGACTACCTGCACCGCGGCGGCCGCACCGCCCGCGCCGGCGAGTCCGGCAGCGTGGTCACCCTGGTCCTGCCCGACCAGAAGCGGGACATGACCCGGCTGATGTCGGACGCCGGGATCTCCCCGCGCACCGCGCAGATCAAGTCCTCCGACGAGGAACTCGCCCAGCTCACCGGCGCCCGCGAGCCCTCCGGCATCCCCGTCGTCCTGGAGGTCCCCCAGCCGCCCGCGCAGCCCAAGGCGCGCAGCGGCTCCGGCTCGGGC
>NZ_JZWV01001281.1 GCF_000966975.1 Streptomyces katrae
GAGGGGAACCTGGACGTGCCGCCGGCGCCGCGCGAGGCTGGACGGGAGCCGCGGCCCGGACCCGTACCGGAGCCGCCCGGGCGGCCGACGGTCAGCCACCTCGGGGACCGGGCCCCCACCTACGCCGCCGAACCGGGGGCCCTGCCCGCGGCCGACCCGGCCGCGCTGGACTTCCTCACCCCCGACACCGTCCTGGACGGGGCCCGTTACGGCACGTACACCCTGCGCGCCGCCTCCCTGCGCGGGGACTCCGCCCGCTACCGGGGCGAGGCCCGCCGGGACTTCCTGCTCACCGCCCGCTTCGGCAGCGGGGACGACGCCCTGGTGCTGGTGGTCCTGGCCGGCGGGGACCGGGCCGCCCCCGGCGCCCGCGAGGCCGCCGCCGAACTGGGGCACTCCGTCGCGGCGGCCGTGGGGCGCAGCCGGGAGCGGCTCGCCGAGGACATCCGGGCGGGCCGCCGCGAGGCCCTGCTGTCGGGGCTCCAGCGGCTCACCGACCGCGGCTACGGGCGGCTGCGGGCCCGGGCCGCCGAACTCGGGCTCGACCAGGAGGCCTACACGGCCGGACTGCGCGGGCTGCTGCTGCCGCTCGACCCGCAGTGCCCGCACCGGATCTGCTTCGGCGCCGGCCCGGGGGGCATCTTCCGGCTCCGTTCGGGCCGCTGGCAGGACCTGGAGGAGGGCACCGGCGGGGCCACCGGCTTCCGGTTCCGTGCGTCGGCGGCCCGGCCGGGTGACACCCTGCTGCTCTGCTCCGCGGGTCTCGCGGACCCCATGCGTGAGGAGGGGCTGCTCCCGGCCGAACTCGCCGACCGCTGGTCCCAGGGCGAACCGCCGGGCCTCGCGGCCTTCCTCGCGGACACCCAGCTCCGGGTCAAGGGCTACGCCGACGACCGGACGGCCGCCGCGGTCTGGGAGGCGTGACCGGGCCGTCAAGGGGTGCGGTCCCCCGGGTGTGGGCGGTTCCTCGATGCCGGTGGGAGATTTCCTCCCCCTCGTGCAGTAGGGGCCGCCCGTCAAAGTGCTCCTCTTCGGTGGTCCGAGTCCGGAGGCGGCGGGGGATACCTGCCGCATTCCGGCCTCCGTCCGTACGCGGCCGGGCCGGTGCGGTCCGCCGCGCGGGAGGCGGGCCCGCCCCGGTACAGGGGGTGCGGGAGGCCGGACGCCTGTCGGTTCCACCGAGGACCGGTGTCCGGGCGGTGACCGGATTCGCACCATCGGACAACGGGCCGTGGCGGCCCGGGGCGCGGGCGGGACGGTGCGGATGGCCGGATCCCGTCGGCTCCGCCCGCCCCGCCCGCTGGGGCGAAGGAGTGTGAACCCGCCCCAGGGGCATGCATTCCGTAGACCAGTTCGACATCCGGGCACAGGAATACGGGGAGGTACATCGCCGTGCGCGTGGGGGCGAAGACGGGGAAGCCGTGGCGGAGGGGGCGGCCGGTGCCGCGCGAACCGTCGCAGGACCAGGCGGAGATGACGCGCAGAGTGGGCCGGGCCGATCTGAAGGCGGTGGGCCAGGTGCGCAGGGACCTGCGGGAGCTGCTCCGCCACCACTGCCGGGCCGATACGGCCGAGGTGGCCGAACTGCTGGTCACCGAACTCGTCACCAACGCCCTCGTCCACACGGAGGGGGGTGCCGAGGTGTCCGCCCGCGTGAAGGACGCCCGGTTACGGGTCGAGGTCCGCGACGGCGCCGCCCGCCGGCCCCGGCCGCACGTACCGTCCGCCGACGACGGTACGCACGGACGGGGGCTGGTCCTGGTGGAGGCGCTCGCCGACACCTGGGGCGTGGACCCGCTGGCGCTGGGGCCGGGCAAGGTGGTCTGGTTCGAGCTGGAGGACGCCGGATAGCGGTCCGCGGCGTGCGACAGCGGGGCCGCCCGAGGGCTGCCCCGCTGAGGCGTGCGCGGCGCTGCGGCGTTCCGGCGGTCGTGCCGGTCAGCCGAACTGCTGCTCCAGGTCCTTCAGTTTGCGCTCCAGTGAGTCGAGTCGGGGGATGGTCTGGGTGTCGTCCTCGGCGGTGAGGTCCACCGTCCGGGGGCCGGCCGGGTCAGCGGACTCGGCTGTGTTCACGGCTTGCAGGGAGGGCCTTCGTCGCAGGGGCAGTTGTCCTGGTTCCGATATGGCCGGCTCCGCGCCGACCGGCGCGGAGCCCGTCCCGGGGTTCAGCCCCGGCAGGTCGACCTGACGCGCCCGGGCCCGCCCGAACGCCCTGTTCTGCCGGCCCAGCGCCTTGATGCGGGCGCGGTCCAGACGGTGCTGCTCCCGCCTGCGGTGCCGGTCCTGCTCCCGCTCCTTCTTGTCCTCGCGCACCTCGTCGACCGCCTCGTCGAGCGTGCGCACGCCCTCCAGGAGCATCAGGGACCAGGCGCCGAAGGTCTCGCGGGGGGCGCGCAGCCAGCGGACCATGCGGATCTGCGGCAGCGGGCGGGGGATCAGGCCCTGCTCGCGCAGCGCCGCCCGGCGGGTCTGCTTGAGGGCGCGGTCGAAGAGCACGGCCGCCGAGAGCGACATCCCGGCGAAGAACTGCGGCGCCCCGTCGTGGCCCGAACCCCTGGGCGCGTGAACCCAGTTGAACCAGGCGGCCGCCCCGGCGAAGAGCCAGACCAGCATCCGGGAGCCCAGGGCGGCGTCGCCGTGGCTGGCCTCGCGGACCGCGAGCACCGAGCAGAACATGGCGGCGCCGTCGAGGCCGAAGGGGACCAGGTACTCCCAGCCGCCGGACAGGTTGAGGTTCTGCCGGCCGAAGCCGACCAGCCCGTGGAAGGAGAGCGCGGCGGCCACCGCCGCGCAGCAGAAGAGCAGGACGTACGAGGCGGTGCCGTAGACGGCCTCCTTGCGCCGCCGCCGCTCCTCGCTGCGCTCCCAGCTGTCGTCGGCCGCGGCCTTCTCGCCCTCGCGCTTGCCCCGGGCCAGCAC
>NZ_JZWV01001282.1 GCF_000966975.1 Streptomyces katrae
CTTCCCCCGGGCCAGCACCGCCACTGCCGCAAGCACGCCCAGGATCAACAGGCTGCCGGGCAGCAGCCAGTCCAGCGATATGTCGGTCAGTCTCATGCGGTCGTCCCTTGCCTCGCGTATGCGGCGTTCCGGGCGTCATAGTGGCGCAGCCGGTCCGTGGTGCACGTGGGTTTCGGGTCAAGTGGCCGCCAACGGGGGGCGTGTCCCGTCGGATAGGGTGTTGTGTCTCGAACTCCCGCTCGCACGCGCGGTGTTGAGTTCGAATTCGCTTCATCCGGCGGGGTGGGTTCATCCGGCGGCGGCCGCGAGCCGGGCGACCCTTTCGGCGTCGCGGGTACGGGGGCAGGTCGTGCACGTGTCGTCGGGGCGGACCGTGTAGAAGAAGCAGCAGCCGGCCCGGTCCCGGGTGGTCAGCTCCGTCCCGCCGGGGCCGGCGAGCGTACGGAAGCGCGCCCCGCCCGGGTAGGGGGCGAGCGCGCCCGGAAGGAGCAGCTGCAGCTCGCGCACCGCCCGCCGTTCCTCGCCGAGCAGGCCGCCGAGGTACCAGAGCCCCTCGACCACCTCGTCGGTGGCCGTGGCCCACAGGGCGCGCGAACCGCGCCGCATCCGGGGACCGAAACCCTCCAGCAGCGGCCCGAGGTGCCCGGCCACCGCCTGCCGCACCTCTTCGCGCAGCTCCGCCTCCCCGGCCACGGTCCGCGCGCCGGGGAGGGCGGCCGCGGGGTCGCCCGGCAGGCAGGCGAACTCCTCGACGCGTACCGCCATCAGCCCCTCGGTCCGGTGGAAGGCCACCCGGTCCACGGGGAGCCGGGGCACCCGGCGCTCCAGGAACCACGGGACGGTGATCAGCAGGCAGAACGGCCAGGCGTACCGGTGCAGCCCGAAGCCGGCCACGACGTCGGGCCGCGCCGGGCGCCCGTAGTCCCGTACCACCTGGGCCGCGTCCCAGGCGAGATGGGCGTCGAGGGCCTCGCCGCCCGCCGCGAGCTCGTGCGCGCCGACCCATCCCGCACCGCGGGGGAGGGGTTCGGACGCGCCGTGCTCGCGGATCCGCAGTCCCGGGTAGGCCGCCGTCAGGCGCCCGTACGCGCGCGCCACCGGAGAGCCGGCCGGGGAGGGGGCGGACGGGAGCGGGACGGCCGGGCTGGACATGGCGGACCACCGAATCACGCTAGGCGAGCAAGGTTAGCCTTACCTTATTCGATCTCGGGTGATCCGTCCGCACCGAGCCCGTCGCCTATCCTCGGAACCGGTCGAGACCCGGAGGAGGACCGAGTGCACGAAGCGGCCCATGCCCCGGTGTCGGAGGCGTCGGACGTGCCGGAGCCGTCGTCGCGGCCGGTGATACCGGCCCAGAAGGTGCTGCGCCATTCGGTGCGCGGACAGGTCCTCGACGCGCTGCGCGCGGCACTGGTCGACGGGGAGCTGGTGCCGGGGGAGATCTACTCGGGCCCGGCGCTCGGCGAGCGCTTCGGGGTCTCCGCGACCCCGGTCCGCGAGGCGATGCAGCAGCTGGCGCTGGAGGGGGCGGTGGAGTGCCTGCCGAACCGGGGCTTCCGGGTGCGGACCCGCACCGCGCGGAGCCTGGCCGAGCTGGCCGAGGTGCGGGCCCTCATCGAGGTCCCGGTGATGCTCCGGCTGGCCCGCTCGGTGCCCGCCGCCACCTGGGAGGCCCTGCGCCCGGCGGCCCTCGCCACGGCCGAGGCGGCCGCCGCGGGGGACCTGCCGGCGTACGCGGAGGCGGACCGGGCCTTCCACCGGGCGGTGCTCTCGCTGGCGGACAACGGCCAGCTGGTGCAGATCGCCGAGGAACTCCACCGGCGGGCGCAGTGGCCCCTGCCGGGGGCGGCGCGGGTGCGGCGGGCGGACCTGGTGGCCGACGCGGCCGAGCACGTGGCCCTGCTGGACGCCCTGGCCGCGCGGGACCTCCCGGTCGTCGAGTCCCTCGTCCGCGAACACTTCAAGGGCGCGTAGCCGCCACCGCGGGCTCCCGCTGCGCGGAGCCGTCTCCCCGCCCCGCCCCCGGCCCCGAG
>NZ_JZWV01001283.1 GCF_000966975.1 Streptomyces katrae
CCCGCCCCGCGCAGCGGCAACGGTCCGCAGGCGACGGCCGGACCTCAGCCAGGGCCTGCGGCCCGCCCGGCCACCGACAGACGGAGTGCGTCAGGAAGGTACAGGCTGGAGCTGGTCCGCCAGCCAGGTGGGGATGCCGCCCAGAAGGTGGAAGAGGCGGCGCGCCTCCGCCCGCAGCCGCGAGGCCTCCGGCTCCGGTTCCGCCTCGGCCAGCGCGGCCAGCGCGGGGGCCGTGCCCACCAGGAAGCCGAGCTCCTCCCGGATCCTCAGGGACTCCGTGAAGCCCCTGCGCGCCTCGGCCACCTCCCCGTCCCGCAGCGCCAGCGCGGCCAGGTGGCGCCACGTGAAGGAAAGCAGCAGCGTGTCCCCGTGGGCCTCGGCACCAGCGTGGGCCCGGTGGTAGGCCGGCCGGGCCGCCTGCGGGGCGTCCGCCAGGTGTTCCGCGACCAGCCCCCGCCGGAAGTCCAGCAGCGGACGGGTCCGGGACCCCGCGGACAGCAGGGCCGCCGCCCGGCCCAGCGCCGAGCGGGCCTCGTCCGCCCGGTCCCGTACGCCGAGCACGGTCGCGGCGTAGGCCAGCTGGCCCCGCTCGCAGGCGGCCGCCCCCCGCTCGTCGTCGTTGCCGGCCGTGGCCTCGGCCGCCCGCAGCGCGTCCTCCGCCTCGCTCCAGCCCTGCCCGGTGAACAGGCACCGTTCCACCAGGAGCGCGGTCCAGCCGCCATATCGCCCGCTGGAGGGGGTCGTCGCCCCCGGTAGATCCCGCACCGGACATGGCGGTATCCGCCACATTGCCCTCCCCGAAGCAGCCAAGCAGCAACCAAGCAGCACGTCGTTGAGCCCTGGGGCGAAATGAGAGCACGGATCGGCGGCATCGGCCAAGGGGTCGGGTGAACTCTTTCACAAAGTCCGGACGGTTCGTCAGCGGCCCCCGTCCGGCCCCTTGGTCCGTATCCGGTCAGCTCATGCGCAGTGCCAGGAAGAAGTCCAGCTTGTCCTCCAGGCGCGAGAGGTCCCGCGCCGTCAGCTGCTCGATTCGCCCGACCCGGTAACGCAGCGTGTTGACGTGGAGGTGCAGCCGCGTCGCGCAGCGGGTCCAGGAGCCGTCGCAGTCGAGGAACGCCTCCAGGGTCGGGATGAGCTCCGCCCGGTGCCTGCGGTCGTAGTCCCGCAGCGGGTCCAGCAGCCGGGCCGTGAAGGCGCGGCGCACGTCGTCCGGCACGAACGGCAGCAGCAGCACGTGCGAGGCGAGCTCGTGGTGGCCGGCGGCGCAGACCCGGCCGGGCCGGGCGGCGGCCACCCGGCGGGCGTGCCGGGCCTCCTCCAGCGCACCGCGCAGCCCCTCGGCGGAGTGCACGGCCGCGCTGACGCCGAGGGTGAGCCGGCCGTCGTCGGCCAGACCGGCCGCCAGCGGCTCGCGTACGGCGGACAGCAGCGCGTCGGCGTGGAGGGCGGAGTCCGGGCCCTTGTCCTCGCCGGCGTCGCCGGGCAGCGCGGGCAGCGGCACGAGGGCGATCGCCTCGTCACCCGAATGGGCCACGGCGATCCGGTCGGACGGCTCCGGCCCGGACAGGGACGGGTCGACCAGGATCTCCTCCAGCAGCGACTGGGCCACCGGGCCACCGGGGATGTCCCCGCCCTCCCAGTCCACCCGCGCCACCACGACCTGCCAGTGCGGGGCGGTGCCCAGACCGGGCAGCAGCACGGGGGCGGCCACCCGCAGGCGGGCGGCGATCTCGGCGGGCGGCGCGCCCGTCTGGACCAGCTCCAGCACCTCCTGCGCCAGCCGGCGGCGCACCGTACGGGCCGCGTCGCGGCGGTCCCGCTCTACGGCGATCAGCTGGGTGACGCCCTGGAGCAGGTCGAGCCGCTCGGCGGGCCAGTCGCCCGCGTCCGCCTCGACGGCCAGCAGCCAGTCGGACAGGACGCTCTCGCGCACGTCACGGGCCCCGGGGCCCTGGCCCCGGCCCGCTCCCCTGATCGGGAAGAGGGAGTAGGTAATACCCTGGATGGACAGCCGGTGCGGGCCCCTGCGGCCGGTCCGGACCGCCGCGAGGTGCTCGCTCGCCAGCGTCGCGCAGACGCCCGGGGCCAGGGGTTCACCCGCCCCGGCGATCTGCCGCCCGGTGGGGGAGAGCACCCAGGCCCGCAGATCGAGGTCCGTGGTGAGCAGATCCAGCACCACATCGGGTCCGCCGCCCGCCGGCCCCGAGGTCATCAGCCGCCGGTGCCGGTCGACGACGGCCGCGAGGTCACCCGCGCGCTCGCCCGAGACCTGCCGCACCACGTACTCCGTGATGGTGGCGAATGCAACGTCCTCGTTCACGGCGAAGAGCGGGAGCCGGTTGCGCAGACAGGCCGAAACCAGATCATCGGGAATGTCGCCGAGTTCCGCTTCGCCGGCCGCGAGGCCCGCCACCCCCGCGCTCGCAAGGATTCGTACGAATGGCTCGGAGTCGGCTGAATTTCTTCGCCATGCCAGGCCGGTGAGGACGAGTTCTCCTCCGGAGAGGTATCGGCTGGGATCCCTCAGGTCGGTCGTCATGACCCCGCGGACCGTCCGGTCGAGTTCTTCCTCGCCGCCCAGCAGCCGCAGCCCCAGCGCCTCGGTTTCCAGCAGTGCGCGCAGCCGCATGATGTCGCCGCCGATCTGTCTCGAATGTTGCCGTTGGAAATCGGGCAGGTCGTCGCATCCTGCCTTTCATACGAATCTACAAGACGAGAGAGGTGCCCAGCCAACTCCTTCATGGTTTCGGTGACTGCACCCGGAGACGCGTGGCTTGTGTACTGGCTCCACACCGCGTTAACAGCACGTGAACGACCAGTCGAGGGCCCCTAGGCCTCCTGGCTTGAAGTGAACGGCCCGACTAAGAAGAAGAGAGCCGCACATGGACTTCCTTCGCCCCGCCAGCTGGGAGGAGGCACTCGCCGCCAAGGCCGAGTACCCCACCGCTGTGCCGATTGCGGGTGGCACCGACATCATGGTCGAGATCAACTTCGACCACCGCCGTCCGGAATACCTCCTGGACCTCAACCGCATCGAGCTGCTGCGGGAGTGGGAGGTAGGCGAGGAGGTCACCAAGCTGGGCGCCTCCGTTCCGTACACCCAGATCATGGAGAACCTGCGCGGCACGCTCCCGGGTCTCGCGCTCGCCTCGCACACGGTCGCGTCCCCGCAGATCCGCAACCGTGGCGGTGTCGGCGGCAACCTCGGCTGCGCCTCGCCCGCCGGTGACTCCCACCCCGCCCTGCTGGCCGCCGGCTGCGAGGTCGAGGTGGAGTCCGTACGCGGTTCCCGCCTGATCCCGATCGACGAGTTCTACACCGGTGTCAAGCGCAACGCGCTCGCCGCCGACGAGCTGATCAAGTCGGTGCACATCAAGAACGCCACGGGTCCCCAGCAGTACTCGAAGGTCGGCACCCGCAACGCGATGGTCATCGCGGTGTGCGGATTCGGCCTCGCGCTGCACCCCGACACCCGCACGGTCCGTACGGGCATCGGCTCCGCCGCCCCGACCCCGGTCCGGGCGAAGGCCGCCGAGGAGTTCCTGAACGCCGCGCTCGAAGAGGGCGGTTTCTGGGACAACGGCAAGGTCATCACCCCGTCGATCGCCAAGCAGTTCGGTGAGCTCGCGTCCGCCGCGTGCAACCCGATCGACGACGTTCGCGGCACGGCGAAGTACCGCCGTCACGCGGTCGGCATCCTCGCTCGCCGCCAGCTCGTCTGGACCTGGGAGCAGTACCGCGGCACCAACGGCCGCTCGCTTGAAGGGGCTGCGTAATCATGCGCGTCAATTTCACCGTCAACGGTCGTCCGCAGGAAGCCGACGACGTCTGGGAGGGCGAGTCCCTCCTCTACGTGCTGCGTGAGCGCCTGGGTCTGCCCGGCTCGAAGAACGCCTGTGAGCAGGGTGAGTGCGGTTCCTGCACCGTCCGCCTCGACGGCGTGCCGGTCTGTTCCTGTCTGGTAGCGGCCGGTCAGGTCGAGGGCCGCGACGTCGTGACCGTCGAGGGTCTGGCCGACTTCGCCAAGCAGCGCGAGGAGCACGGCCACGCCTGCGGCACCGGCGCCTGCGGCGGCGGCAAGGGCGTGTCCACGGACGAGGCCAAGCAGTGGTCCGCCAAGGGCACCGACTCCCAGACGGGTGAGGGCGTGGAGCTCTCCAACATCCAGCAGGCGTTCATCGACGCCGGCGCCGTCCAGTGCGGTTTCTGCACCCCGGGTCTGCTGGTGCAGGCCGACGCGCTGCTCGAGAGCAACTCGTCCCCGTCCGACCAGGACATCCGTGAGGCCCTGTCCGGCAACCTCTGCCGCTGCACGGGCTACGAGAAGATCCTCGACGCGGTCCGCCTCGCGGCCGCCCGTCAGGGAGAGGCTGTCTGATCATGGCCAACACCCGCACCACGCCTTCCGGGACCCCGACGAACGTCACCCAGAAGCACAACAAGGGCGGCATCGGCGAGTCCACGCTCCGCCCGGACGGCACCCTGAAGGTCACCGGCGAGTTCGCGTACTCCTCGGACATGTGGCACGAGGACATGCTCTGGGGCCAGAC
>NZ_JZWV01001284.1 GCF_000966975.1 Streptomyces katrae
CATGTGGCACGAGGACATGCTCTGGGGCCAGACCCTGCGCAGCACCGTCGCCCACGCCGAGATCGTCTCGATCGACATCTCCGAGGCCCTGGCCATGCCGGGCGTCTACTCGGTCCTGACGTACGACGACCTCCCGGCCGAGATGAAGAACTACGGCCTGGAGATCCAGGACACCCCGGTTCTCGCCAACGGCCGGGTACGCCACCACGGTGAGCCGGTCGCCCTCGTGGCCGCCGACCACCCGGAGACCGCCCGCCGCGCGGCCGCCAAGATCAAGATCGACTACAAGGAGCTGCCGCTCGTCACGGACGAGGCCTCCGCCCTCGCCGCCGACGCGCCGCTGATCCACCCGGGCCGCGACGACCACCACGCCGGTCACGTCCCGCACCCGAACATCGTGCACCGCCAGCCGATCATCCGCGGCAACGTGGAGGAGGCCCGCAAGCGGGCCGACGTGATCGTCGA
>NZ_JZWV01001285.1 GCF_000966975.1 Streptomyces katrae
GGCGCCGTGCGGGACTTTCGCAACTCCCCCTAGTACCCCGGCACCCGTTCCGCCTCGCGGGACAGGGCCGCCAGGACCGGGGCGATCAGGGGGTGGGTCTCCGCGCCCCGGCGGGTGGCGGCGAAGACGCGGCGGGTGGCGGAGGGGCCCGAGACCGGGCGGACGAGGACCTCCTTGAGGTCCATGCCGCGCAGGGCCGAGCGCGGGACCAGGGCCACCCCGGCGCCCGCGCCGACCAGGGCGGTCACCGCGCGGAAGTCGTCGGAGGAGTGCACGAACCGGGGCTGGAAGCCGGCCAGTTCGCAGGCCAGCAGGGTCACGTCGTGGCACGGGTTGCCCGGGTACTGGCCCACCCACTCGGCGTCGGAGAGGTCCGCCAGGGCCACGGCGGGGAGGCCGGCCAGCGGGTGGCCCGCGGGCAGGACGGCGTCGAAGGGCTCCGCGTAGAGCGGGATCACCGACAGGCGGCCGTCGTCGGCGCCCGGGGCGCCCCGGTACTCGACCGCGAGGGCCAGGTCGGCCTCCCCGTCGAGGAGTTGGAGCAGGCTCTGGTCGCCCTCGGCGTCGCGGACGCGGAGCCTGATGCCCGGGTGCTCCCGGGCGAGGCGGGCCAGGGCCGGGGCCAGTACCTCGGCGATGCCGGTCGCGAAGGCGGCCACCGTGACCTCGCCGGCCGCCCCGCCCGCGTAGGCGGCGAGTTCCGCCTCGGCCCGTTCCAGCTGGGCGAGCACCTCGTGGGCGTGGGCGAGGAGGATCTCCCCGGCCGCGGTGAGCCGTACCCCGCGGCCGCTGCGGTGGAGCAGGGTGTGGCCGGTCTCCTGCTCCAGCGCCGCGAGCTGCTGGGAGACGGCGGAGGGGGTGAGGTACAGGGCTGCGGCCGCGGCGGTCACC
>NZ_JZWV01001286.1 GCF_000966975.1 Streptomyces katrae
CTGCTGGGAGACGGCGGAGGGGGTGAGGTACAGGGCTGCGGCCGCGGCGGTCACCGTACGGTGGTCCGCCACGGCCCGCAGGATGCGCAGCCGGCGGGGGTCGATCACCCCTCCATGATGTCAGCCCTGAGCAGCGGAAAGTGCCGCGCGGGCGTCCACGAAGGCGGCCACCGCGCGCTCCACGTCGGCCGTCGAGTGGGCCGCGGAGAGCTGGACGCGGATGCGGGCCTGGCCCATCGGCACGACGGGGTACGAGAAGCCGATCACGTACACCCCGCGCTCCAGGAGCAGCTCCGCCATCCGGGCCGCCTCGGCGGCGTCGCCGATCATGACGGGGGCGATGGCGTGGTCGCCGGGCAGGATCTCGAAGCCGGCCTCGGTCATCTTCGCGCGGAAGAGCTTCGTGTTGGCCGCGAGCCGGTCGCGCAGGTCACCGGCGGACTCCAGCAGGTCGAGGACCTTGAGGGAGGCGGCGGCGATGACCGGGGCGAGGGAGTTGGAGAAGAGGTACGGGCGCGAGCGCTGGCGCAGCAGCTCGACGATCTCGGCGCGGGCGGCGACGTAGCCGCCGGAGGCGCCGCCGAGGGCCTTGCCGAGGGTGCCGGTGATGATGTCGATCCGGTCCATGACGCCGTGCAGTTCGGGGGTGCCGCGGCCGCCGGGGCCGACGAAGCCGACGGCGTGGGAGTCGTCGACCATGACCATGGCGTCGTAGCGGTCGGCGAGGTCGCAGATCTCGGTGAGGGGGGCGACGTAGCCGTCCATGGAGAAGACGCCGTCGGTGACGATGAGCTTGCGGCGGGCGCCGCCCTCGGTGGCGGTCTTGAGCTGAGCCTCCAGGTCCGCCATGTCGCGGTTGGCGTAGCGGAAGCGGCGGGCCTTGGAGAGGCGGATGCCGTCGATGATGGAGGCGTGGTTGAGGGCGTCGGAGATCACCGCGTCCTCGGCGCCGAGGAGGGTCTCGAAGACGCCGCCGTTGGCGTCGAAGCAGGAGGAGTAGAGGATCGTGTCCTCCTGGCCGAGGAAGGCCGACAGGCGCGCCTCCAGCTCCTTGTGGACCTCCTGGGTGCCGCAGATGAAGCGGACCGAGGCCATGCCGTAGCCCCAGCGGTCGAGGGCGTCCTTGGCCGCGGCGACGACCTCGGGGTGGTCGGCGAGGCCGAGGTAGTTGTTGGCGCAGAAGTTCAGGACCTCTCCGGGGGCGCCGCCCGCGGTGACCGCGACGGCGGCGTTCTGCGGGGTGCCGATGACGCGCTCGGGCTTGTGCAGGCCGGCGGCGCGGATCTCGGCGAGGGTGGCGCGGAGGTCCTCGCGGACGGACTCGAACATGGTCGGTTCTCCTTGTGCGGTTGCCGTCCGGCGGACGGGGGGTGGGGCCGGGCCCCGCGATCGGGGGAGGGTGTGCGGGGCCCGGCCCGGGGGAGATGGTCTTGTGGTTGCCCGGCCCGCGCCGCCGCGACACGCGGACGGGCGTGCGGCGTCGGCCGGCGGGAGGGACGGCCGGAGCCGTGCCGGGCGGGGTCGGCCGCCCGGCACGGGGGCTACTTCGTCCAGTCCAGGATGATCTTGCCGCTGCGGGCCGTGGAGGCCTCGTCGAAGGCGGCCTGGAAGTCGGTGTGCGAGTAGCGTCCGGTGATGACCGGGGACAGGTCGAGTCCGCCCTCCAGGAGCACGGTCATGGCGTACCAGGTCTCGAACATCTCGCGGCCGTAGATGCCCTTGATGGTGATCATCGAGGTGACGACCTTGGCCCAGTCGACGGGGAACTCCTGCGCGGGCAGGCCCAGCATCGCGATCTTGCCGCCGTGCGTCATGTTGTCGATCATGTCGCGCATCGCCTCGGCGCGGCCGGACATCTCCAGGCCGACGTCGAAGCCCTCGCGCAGGCCGAGGCGGGTCTGTGCCTCGGCGATGGAGGACTCGGCGACGTTGACGGCGAGGGTGGCGCCCGCCTTGCGGGCGATCTCCAGGCGCTCGGGGCTGACGTCGGTGATGACCACGTTGCGCGCGCCGGCGTGCCTGGCGACGGCGGCCGCCATGATGCCGATCGGGCCGGCGCCGGTGATCAGCACGTCCTCCCCGACCAGCGGGAAGGACAGCGCGGTGTGCACGGCGTTGCCGAAGGGGTCGAAGATGGCGGCCACGTCCAGGTCGACCGGGGTGCGGTGGACCCAGACGTTCTGCGCGGGCAGGACCACGTACTCGGCGAAGGCGCCGTCGCGTCCGACGCCGAGCCCGATGGTGGAGCGGCACAGGTGGCGCCGGCCGGCCAGGCAGTTGCGGCACTTGCCGCACACCAGGTGGCCCTCGCCGCTGACCAGGGCGCCGACCTCGATGTCGCGGACGTCGGCGCCGAGCGCGGCGACCTCGCCGACGAACTCGTGGCCGAGGACGAGCGGGGTCTTGACCGCGCCCTGCGCCCAGCCGTCCCAGGCGCGGATGTGCAGGTCGGTCCCGCAGATACCGGTGCGCAGCACCTTGATCAGCACGTCACCGGGGCCGTACTCGGGCTCGGGGACGTCCATGAGCCACAGCCCGGGTTCGGCTTTGTGCTTGACGAGTGCCTTCATGGGAGTGGCTCCAGGCGTGCGGAAGGAGGGGTCGCCGGGTCCGCTGGTGCGCGGGTGGCGTGGTGACGGGCACCAATCTGCCGATCAGTGCGGTGATCAGTCCATCGAGACTTTCTTAAGCGGGTCGACAGCGCAGCTTCACGCCTATGCTCCTCCCTGGAACGGGGTAGGGCCCGGTCCGGGATCGCCGTGGCGGTCCGGGTCCGGGGTGAAAGGGGAGGTGAGGGGCGTGCCGAGTCTGCGCAGCAGGGCGTTGTCGGCCGCGCTGGTCGCGACGGGCCGGCGAAGACGGTTCGCCACCGCGGAGGCGGTACGCGCGACGGTGGCGCGGCCTCGCACCTGCCGCCGCGTTCGCTGGGGCGGGTCGCCGAGGTGTCGCGGACCTTCGTGGGTGCCTGGCCGGTGTACGACGTCTCCCCGCTGGGGCAGGAGCCCGTGGCGCGGGTGCTGTACGTGCACGGCGGGGCGTTCATCGACGAGCTGATACGTCCGCACTGGTCGCTGATCAGGACCCTGGTCACGCGGGCCCGCGCCCGGGTGGTGGTGCCGGCGTACGTGCTGGCCCCGCGCGGGACGGCGGACCGGACCGTGCCGGTGGCCACGGACCTGCTGAGCGGTCTGATCGAGAGCGGCGGCGCGGGCGGGACGGTCCTGCTCGGGGATTCCGCCGGGGCCGGGATGGCACTGGCGGCGGCGCAGCGGCTGCGGGAGCGGACCGGGGCGCAGCCGTCGCGGATCGTGCTGATCTCGCCCTGGCTGGACGTGAGCATGAGCCACCCGGGCCAGGCGGCGATCGAGGCGGCCGATCCGGTGCTGGCGCGGCCGGGGCTGGCGGAGGCGGGCCGGCTGTACGCGGGGACGCGGACGGCGGACGACCCGCGC
>NZ_JZWV01001287.1 GCF_000966975.1 Streptomyces katrae
GGCGGGTGCGGAGGTGGAGTGGCACGAGGAGCCGGGCATGCCGCACGGGTATCCGCTGCTTCCGGTGCCGGAGGGGCGGGCGGCCCGGGACCGGATCGTGGAGCTGGTCCGGGCGACGGCCGACGAGGAGTGAGCCCGGTCCACGTGCCGTCTCCTACGCCGTGCAGGTCATCAGGGAGCTGACGGGGGCGGCGCGGTAGGCCGTCCAGTAGGCCTCGTCGCGCGCCGCGTCGGCGGGCGGGGTCCGGCTGGGCTGCCAGGCCACGGTGGAGAAGCCGGCGTCGACGGCGGCTTCGGCGAAGTCGGCGTGTGCCCATTCGCGGTACTCGAAGTCGAGCGGGGGGTCGGTCAGGAACCGGGCCTTGAGCAGGGGAGCGTCGCCGTCCGGCAGCCGGTCGAGGATGCGCATCCCGTAGGGGGACCAGTCGACGTGGGGGTAGGCGCCGGGGTTGCGGACCAGGGACAGCAGTCTGCCGCCGGGGCGCAGGTTGGCGCGGATGCCGCGGAACATGGCGTGCAGGGCGGCCCGGTCGGGGGCGTGGCTGAACGGGTAGACGGCGGTGACCAGGTCGAAGGGGCCGAGCTGGGGCATGTCGGCGGGGTCGGCGACGACGTACTCGACGGCGGCCGTGTGCCCGCTCTGCCGTTCGCGGGCCCGGCGGACGCGGTCGGGGCAGTTGTCGACGCCGACGGTCCGGCGGGCGCCGCCGCGGGCGAGCAGTGCGGCGGTGCCGCCGTGTCCGCAGGCGACGTCGAGGGTGTCGAGGTCACGGACCCCGCCGAGGGCGTCGAGGGCGGTGCGCAGGGTGTGGGCGTCGGCCGCGGTGAAGGCGGCCCGGGGCGCGGGGTGGCTGGAGATGTCGTCGTGCATGCCGCCATGCCTCCCCGGCGGGGGCGCGGGGGACGGCGGGCGGGGCCGGTGCGTCCCCCGTAGGGGGAGGCGTTCGGGTCAGTGCGCCGTGCGTACGGGGCGCGGAGGGCTCCCGTCAGGAGGGGACCAGTGCGCGGGCGCGGGCGCGCAGCCAGGCGTGGGCGGGGTCGGCGTCGTGTCGGGGGTGCCAGGCGAAGGGGAGGGTGGGGAGTTCCAGGGGGACCTCGAAGGTGACGAGTCCGAGCGCCTCGGCCTGGCGGACGGTACGGGTGGCGATGAGGCCGATGAGGTCGGTCTCGCGCAGTACGAACAGCGAGGCGGGGTAGGAGCCGATGCTGCCCACGACCCGCCGGGAGAGGCCCTGTTCGGCGAGGGCGGCGTCGACCGGTCCCTCCAGCCTGCCGCGCCGGGAGACGATCAGGTGCTCCCCGGCGGCGAACCGGCGGGCGGTGAGGGGGCCCCGCAGGAGCGGGTGTCCGGGGCGGACGACGCCGAGCATCCGCTCGTCGAAGAGGTGCTCGACGCACACCTCGGGGGAACGGTTGTCGATGACGCCGACCTCCAGGTCCGCGACCCCTTCGCGCAGGGCGGGCACGTCGACGTGGCTCTCCGAGAGGAACCGCAGCCTGACGCCGGGGGCTTCCTCGGCCATCCGCTGGAAGAGGGTGGCGCCGAAGGTGGCTGCGAAGGAGTCGTGGGCCAGGACGGTGAAGGTGCGTTCCAGGGTTCTGAGGTCGACCTCGCCTCCGGTCAGGAACAGGGCCCGGGCCCGTTCGACGACGGACCGGACCTCCCCCTGGAGGGAGAGGGCGTGGGGGGTGGGGACCATGCTGCGGCCGGCCCGGACCAGGACGGGGTCACCGAGGGCCTTGCGGATCCGGCCGAGGGTACGGCTCATGGCGGGTTCGGAGAGGTGGAGGCGGGCGGCGGCCGCGGAGACGCTCGACTCCTCCAGCAGCACGTCGAGGGCCAGGAGCAGGTTCAGGTCCAGCCCGGAAGACCTGGATTGCGTCACACGCATTCATCCCTTGCGGAAGTTGCACTGGAAAGCAGGTCTTCCCAACTCTACGGTGGTTCCGCGGGGGTTGATCTCCCCCGGTCACCACCACCGTCCACCGACTCCGAGGAGGAGCCGTGCTCCGCCATGCCCGCCCGCCGGTCGCGTCCGCATCCGGCGGCCCGCCCTCCGGGGACCCCGCCCCCGGGGGAGGTTCCGCTCCGGGACCGTCCCGTGCCGCCCGGCTCGCGCTGTACGCCTGCGTGCTCGTCGCCCAGGGGATGGTCGCCGCGGTGAACCTGCTGATCCCGCAGCTGGCCGCCTCGACCCTGCACCCGAGCCCCGGCGAGCTGTTGTGGGCCGTCGACGCCTACGTGATCGTCTTCGCCGCCCTGCTGATCCCGGCCGGGGCCCTCGGCGACCGCTACGGCCGCAAGGGCGCCCTGCTGTCCGGACTCGCCCTGTTCGCCGGCGGCGGGGCGCTGAGCGCGCTGGCCCCGGACCCCGCCGTGCTGATCGCCGGGCGCGGGCTGTGCGGGGCGGGGGCCGCGCTGATCATGCCGGCCACCATGTCCGTACTGGTCCGTCTGACCCCGGCCGAGCGGCGCCCGCAGGCGCTGGCCACCTGGACGCTCTCCGCCGGCCTCGGGGGCCTGGCGGGCAACGTCGGCGGTGGTCTCGCCGGGGAGTTCCTCACCTGGCGGGCGCTGTTCTGGGCGGTCGTCCCGCTGGCCGCGCTGCTGGCCCTCACGGTGGCCCGGGCGGTGCCCCGTACGCCTTCGCGTCCGGACGCGGCCGTCGACCCGCTGGGGGCGCTGATCCTGGCGGGGGCGCTGTTCGCGGTGGTCTACGGGATCATCGAGGGGCCCTCGTACGGCTGGTCCTCGGAACAGGTCCTGACCGCCTTCGGGGCCGGGGCCGCGCTGCTCGCGGCGTTCGCCGGGTACGCGCTGCGGGCCGCCCGTCCGCTCCTGGACCCGCGGATCTTCGCCTCCCGCAGGCTGCGCGCCGGGACGCTGGGGATCGGCGCCGCCTTCTTCGGGCTCTTCTCGCTGTTCTTCGTCAACGCCCAGTACCTGCAGTACGCGAAGGGCTTCTCGCCCGCCCGCACCGGCTTCGCGATCGTCCCGCTGACGATCGGCATGGCGCTGGTGCCGCGCCTGGGCGCCCGGCTGCAGCAGCGGACCGGGCCCCGGCTGCCGGTGGGTCTGGGGCTGGTGCTGATCGCGGCCGGTCTGCTGCTGGTGTCCACCGTCGGCGCGGGGACCCCGTACCCGGTGTACGCCTGCCACCTGCTGGTGCTGTCGGCGGGAACGGGCTTGTGCGCGCCCTCGCTGACCCTGACGGTGGTCTCGTCCCTGCCGCCCCACCAGGCGGGGCTGGGCGCCGGGCTGAACACGGCGGCCCGGGAGATCGGCGCGGCGCTGGGCGTGGCCGTGGTCGGCACGGTACTGGCCTCCCGGTTCCACGGGAGCCCGGGGGCCGACCCGGGGCAGGCGGCCGCGTTCACCGACGCCATGGGGGTGGCGCTGCGTACGGTCGCGGCGGTGCTGCTGGCCGCGGCGGCGGTGGTGGTGTCCGGCTTCCGCGGGACGGGGCGACGCCGGAGTGCAGCGGCCGGGGGCCAGGGAGCATCCTGACCGTATGACGGCGAGAGCGGACGGCGGCGGCCGGGCGTCCGGCGCCGTGGGCCGGGCGCTCGCGCGGGCGACGGTGGGTGCGGTGCGGGCCCTCGGCGGGTACGCGGGCGGGGTCTACCTGCGGTCGGGCACCGAGGGGCTGCTGCGGATGGCGGCGGTGACGGGTCTGCCGGGGCCGTTGTTCCGGCCCTGGTGGCGGATCCAGGTGAACCGCCCGTACCCGGTGGCGGAGGCCTTCCGCAGCGGGCAGGCGGTGCACCTGCCGGACGGGGAGAGCGCGGTGCGGCGCTTCCCGCAGCTGATGGCGGGGCTGCCGTTCCCGTTCGGTTCGCTGTACGAGCCGGTGGGCAGCGGGCCGGAGCGGTTCGGGGTGCTGCTGGTGATCCGTGCGGCGGCGCCGGGGGGCGCGGTCGGCGCGGGTGACGGCAGGCGGATCCGGGAGGCCGCCGAGGAGCTGGGGCGGGAGCTGGCGGAGCTGGCGGCCGGCGGGGATCCGGTGTGCTGGGAGGGGGATCCCCTGGGCGTGCCGTGGCCGGTGCCGGGCGGGGGCCCCGGGGAGGCCGTGGACCGGCTGGCGCAGGGGGTGCTGTCGGTGGACCGGCAGGGTGTCATCGGGTTCGCCGGCGCGGCCGCCGCACGGCTGCTCGGGCTGCCGGTGGAGCGGCTGCTCGGCCGGGGGCTGTGGGAGGCGCTGCCGTGGCTGAGGCACCCGGCGTACGAGGACCACCTGCGGGGGGCGTTCCTCTCCGGTGAGCCGCTGTTCTTCGACGCCCGGCGTGAGGCGGGGGCGGATCCCGCGGGGCTGTCGGTGGGGCTGTACCCGGGGCCTTCGGGGGTGACGGTGGTCCTGGAGGCGGCCGAGCGGCCCGTGTTCGCGCCCGGTGCGGGGGCCCGGCCGGGAGCCTGGGCCGGAGCCCCGGCGGGGCGGGCCCCGGCCCAGTACCGGCCGGTGGCGCTGGCGATCGCGCTGACCGAGGCGATGACGGCCCGGCAGGTGTCGGCGGTGGTCACCGAGGAGCTGCTGCCCGCGTTCGGCGGCCGGCA
>NZ_JZWV01001288.1 GCF_000966975.1 Streptomyces katrae
GCTGGCGATCTACCTGCTGGACGAGCGGCATCTGCGCCTGGCCTGGGAGACCGGTTTCCCGAAGGGGTTCCTGGACCGATTCGACGGGGTCTCTTTGGACGTGCGGCTGCCGGGCGTGGAGACGCTGACCTCGGGGCGGCCGCTGTTCTTCGAGTCGATGCAGCACCTGGCGTCGGCCTATCCGGGGATCCCGCTGGACGCCGACGTCGGCGCCCGCGCCTTCCTGCCGCTGATCGCCTCCGGCCGCCCGGTGGGCTCCTGCATCCTCGGCTTCGACGCGCCGCACGCGTTCAGCCCGGAGGAGCGCACGGTGCTCACCGCCCTGGCCGGTCTGATCGCGCAGGCCCTGGCCCGGGCGCGGCGCTACGAGAGCGAGGCGGCGCTGGCCCGGGGGCTGCAGGCGGCCCTGCTGCCGCACCGGCTGCCGGTGACGGGGCGGGTGACCACGGTGGGCCGGTACCACGGTGGGCCGGTACCTGCCGGGTTCGGCCGGGATGGACGTGGGCGGCGACTGGTACGACGTCATCGAGACCGCCTCGGACCGGCTGGCCCTGGTCATCGGGGACGTCCAGGGGCACGGGGTGGCGGCGGCCGCGACCATGGGCCAGCTGCGCAGTGCGGTGCGGGCGTTCACGATCGGCGGCAGCACCCCGGAGCAGGTGGTGCGGGGCACGAACCGGCTCCTGATCGACCTGGACCCCGGCCAGTTCGCCAGCTGCTGCTACGTCCTGCTCGATCCCACGTCGGGCCGCGCGCTCGCCGCCCGGGCGGGGCATCCGCAGCCGCTGCTGCGCCACCCGGACGGCCGGGCCGAGGTGCTGGACCTGGCGGGCGGGGTGGTCCTCGGGGTGGACCCGGGGGCCTCGTACCCGGAAACGGAACTGCTGCTGGAGCCGGGCGCGGTGCTGGCCCTGTACACCGACGGGCTGGTGGAGGTTCCGGGTGCGGACATCGACGAGGGCGTGGAGCGGCTGCGGTCCGCCCTGGCGGGTGCCCGCCCGGTGCCGCTGGCGGAGAC
>NZ_JZWV01001289.1 GCF_000966975.1 Streptomyces katrae
TGCCGCTGGCGGAGACCGCCGACCGGCTGGTGGCGGAGGCGGACTGCGGGGGCGACCGCCCGGACGACGTCGCCCTGCTGCTGGCGTCCCTGGTCTGACCCGCCCCGGGGCGGCCCCAGAGCAAAGCGGAAGGAAATTCATCCGGATCTCCGTGCGGTTCCCGCACCCCGCGCCCGGCCGGTGTTTACGCGCCCTTAACACCTGGAACGGCGTGTCGCGGTTGCGCCGCACGATGGAATCCGTACGTGGACAGCTCTTGACCTGCGGATGTCGTCGAGCTTCCATAACGGCCCGGGAGCCACACCAAACGGAAGTACCCACCACCGCCTCGGAGGCGATACCGCTCCCGCACCCCCTTTTCTTCACGACTGCCGATCGGATAGCCGCACCGATGACCGAAACGATCAGCGCTCCCCAGGCGCTCGCCCCCGCCACCGGGCCCACCCCCCAGAAGCTCAAGCGCTCCATCGGCGTCGTCGGCGGGACCCTGCTCACGCTGTCGTGCGTGACGCCCGCCTCGACCCTGTTCGTCGTCGTGCCCGATCTCTTCTCCAGCCTCGGTACCTGGACCGCGCTCACCATCGCGATCGGCTCGCTGCTCTGCATCGGGGTGGCGTTCTGCTACTCGGAGCTGGGCACGCTGATCCCCAGCGCGGGCGGCGAGTACGCCATGGTCTCCACCCTCGCGGGCCGGCTCGCGGGCTGGCTGGTGTTCGTGCTGTCCCTGCTGGTGGTGATGATCGTGCCACCGGTGATCGCCATGGGCACCGCCGACTACCTCGCCCCCGTGGTCCACATCCCGGCCCCGGTGGCCGGCGGCGCGGTGATGCTGCTCGCCACCCTCGCCGGTCTGCTGGACCTG
>NZ_JZWV01001290.1 GCF_000966975.1 Streptomyces katrae
GGCCAACGCCTGGATCACCGGCATCTTCCTCGTCCTCGAGGTGGTCGCGGCCGCGCTGGTGGCCGTGCTGGGCTTCGCCCACAGCGAGCGGGGCGCCGACGCGCTGGTCCACGGCACGGTGGCCGCCGAGGGCGGCGGCACCTCCACGGTGACGGCGATGATGGTGGTCTCCGGGCTGGCCATCGCACTGTTCATCACGCAGGGCTTCTCGACGGCCGTCTACCTCTCGGAGGAGCTGGAGAAGCCGCGCCGCAACGTGCCGCGGACCGTGCTCGCCACGCTCGCCATCTCCACGGCGGTCATCCTGGTCCCGGTCATCGCGATCACCATGGGCGCCCCCGACCTGGACGCGCTGGCCTCCGGCGACCTCGGCGCGATGGTGACCGCCTGGTCGAACTCGGCCGTCGGCACCTTCGTCAGCCTCTGTGTGGCCCTCGCGATCATCAACGCCGGCATCGTCATGGTCATCCAGAACTCCCGGGTGCTCTTCGCCTCCGCCCGTGACAAGGCCTGGCCCGAGCCGGTCAACCGCGGTCTGTCCCGCCTCGGCCGCTTCGGCTCCCCGTGGGTGGCCACCCTGCTGGTGGGTCTGCCGGGCGCGGCGATGTGCTTCGTCAACCTGGACACCCTGTACGGGGTGACCGGCGTGTCGGTGACCGGCATGTACCTGCTGGTGGCGGTGGCCGCGCTGTTCAGCCGGCGCGGGGCGCACCGCGAGGCCTCGGCCTGGCGGATGCCGCTGTGGCCGGCCGTGCCGGTCGCGCTGATCGCCGTGCTGGCGTACATCCTGACCCAGCAGGAGACCGAGTACCTGCTGTGGACCGGCGGCATCACCGCCGTCGCCACCCTGTACTGGG
>NZ_JZWV01001291.1 GCF_000966975.1 Streptomyces katrae
CAGTCGTCACCCTGTACTGGGCGCTGTACCTGCGGCCGCGGAAGGACACCCGCTGGCTGGTCAGCATCCCGGAGGACGCCGAGGACGCCGAGGGCGTGGAGCTCGCGCCGGAGCCGGCCGTGGCGTAGCCGCCCGGAGCACGTCCCCGCATCGGCCGGTGGGGCCGCCGCACAGCGCGGCGGCCCCACCGGCCGTCCGCGCGTTTCAGGAGCCGTCGGCGCCCAGGGTGAGGGCGGTGTTGACCAGGCCGATGTGGCTGAAGGCCTGGGGGAAGTTGCCGAGCTGGCGGCCGCTCGCGGGGTCGTACTCCTCGGCGAGCAGGCCCACGTCGTTGCGCACGGCCAGGAGCCGTTCGAAGAGTTCCCGGGCCTCCTTGGGCCGGCCGGTCAGGTACAGGGCGTCCGCCAGCCAGAACGAGCAGGCCAGGAAGGCCCCTTCGTCGCCGGGCAGTCCGTCGACGGAGGGGCCCTCGGTGCTGTAGCGGCGGACCAGGCCGCTGCTGCCCAGTTCGGCCCGTACGGCGTCGACGGTGCCGATGACGCGCGGGTCGTCGGGCGGCAGGAAGCCGACGCGGGGGATGAGCAGGGTCGCCGCGTCCAGTTCCCGTGAGCCGTAGTACTGGGTGAAGGTGCCCCGCTCGGGGTCGTAGCCGTGCTCGCAGACGTCGCGGTGGACCTCGTCGCGCATGGCCCGCCAGCGTTCCACGTCCCCGGGCATGTGGGGGGCGCCCTCCAGGGTCCGTACGGCCCGGTCGGCGGCCACCCAGGCCATCACCTTGGAGTGGGTGAAGTGGCGGCGCGGGCCGCGCACCTCCCACAGCCCCTCGTCGGGGCGGCGCCAGTTGCGCTCCAGGAAGTCGAGCAGGGCGAGCTGGATCTTCCAGGCGTGCCGTTCCGAGGCCAGTCCGGTGGAGCGGGCCAGGTACAGGGAGTCGAGGACCTCTCCGTAGACGTCCAGCTGGAGCTGGTCCACGGCGGCGTTGCCCACGCGGACGGGCGCGGAGCCGGCGTATCCGCGCAGCCACGGGAGCTCGGTCTCGGGGATGCGGCGCTCGCCGCCGATCCCGTACATGATCTGGAGGTCGGCCGGGTCTCCGGCGACGGCGCGCAGCAGCCAGCCGCGCCAGGCGCGGGCCTCGTCGAGGAAGCCGGTGCTCAGGAGCGCGTCGAGGGTCAGGGTGGCGTCGCGCAGCCAGCAGTAGCGGTAGTCCCAGTTGCGGACGCCGCCGAGTTCCTCGGGCAGGGAGGTGGTCGCGGCTGCGGCGATCCCGCCGGTGGGCGCGTAGGTGAGGGCCTTGAGGGTGATGAGGGAGCGGGTCACGGCTTCCTCGTAGGGGCCCTGGTAGCGGCACTGGGCGGACCAGTCCCGCCAGTCGGCGAGGCTCTGTTCGAGGGCCTCGTACGGGTCGACGCGGGCGGGGCGCGGTTCGTGCGAGGGGTGCCAGGTCAGGACGAAGGCGACCTTCTCGCCGGGGGCGAGGGTGAACTCGGAGCGGGTGCTGTTGTCCTCGCCCCAGGTGTGGACGGGTGGCTCGCTGCGGAACCAGACGGAGTCCGGTCCGGCGACGGCGACCCGGTCGCCCTCGCTGCGGCGGACCCAGGGGATGACGTGCCCGTAGTCGAAGCGCAGGCGCAGGGTGCTGCGGACGGTGACGCGGCCGGTGATTCCCTCGACGATGCGCGTGACGTCGGGGGCGGTGTCGCGCTGCGGCATGAAGTCGGTGACCTTGACGGTGCCCTCGTCGGTCTCCCAGAGGGATTCGAGGACCAGCGATCCGTCGGCGTAGGCACGCCGGGTGCACCGCTCTCCCTCGGCGGCGCCGGCCGGGGCGATGGTCCAGTGGCCGTTCTCCTCGTCGCCGAGGAGGGCGGCGAAGCAGGCGGCGGAGTCGAAGCGGGGCAGGCACAGCCAGTCGATGGACCCGTCGCGGCCGACCAGTGCGCTGGTCATGAGGTCGCCGATGAGTGCGTAGTCTTCGATGGGTTGTGTCATTTCTCCGCTGTTCCCCCGATCGGCCCGGGTCAATCAGCGTGCCGGGCCGGGGCGCGTGCCGCCCTCCGGCCGCCGGGGCGGGGAGGGCGGCACGCCGCCGCGGTCAGCTCCGTACGAGGAGGGTGATCGCGGCGAGGACCACGCCGAGGGCGAGGGCCGCCGCGCCCAGCCACGGGCGGGGGGTGCGCAGGGCCGGGAGCGGCAGGACGCGGTCCAGGGCCAGCCGGCCGGGGCCGGTGAGGGTGAGGGCTGTCTCTTATACACATC
>NZ_JZWV01001292.1 GCF_000966975.1 Streptomyces katrae
GGCCCGGGCCCGGCGCAGGCCCCGCCCGAGCCCGGCGCAATCCCCGCCCGAGCCGGCGCAGGCCCGGCGCAGTCGCAGTCCCCGCCAAGGCCCACGCCCGGCGCCCGGCAGGGCCCAAGGTCGGGCCGACGTCCCCAGGCCGGGCGCAGACCCGGCCCGGGCCCGACGCAGGCCCAGCGCAGTCCCGGCCCGGGCCCGGCGCAGACCCGGCGCAGGCCCGGCCCGGCCCCGGCGCAGTCGCAGGCCCCGCCCGGGCCCGGCGAGGGTCCGCCCGGGCGGCAGGTCCCGCTAGCGCCCCAGCAGCGCCCGGATCGGGTGCCACAGTTCCGCCGTGCCGTCCGGGGTGCCGCGCCACAGGAGGCCGTCCGGGTGGTGGAGGACCGCTGTGATCTCGTCCGGGGTCGGGGGGTGGGCGTTGCCGCGGAGGTAGACCGCCCGCATGCCGAGGTTCCGCAGCCTGGTCAGGGCGCGGGCCCGGTTCGCGGCGTGGACCAGGACGCGGACGTCCCCGCCCTCGCCGGACGGCCTCGGCAGCGTCAGCGCGACCACCACGCTGCCGCCCGGCAGTCTGACGAAACCTCCACCTGGCATGATCTTCAGCTCCCCCGTCAATAAGAACAGTCGTCCGTGCATCTAAACGCGATCGGCCGCCGCCCGCTAGAGGGCGACGGCCGATCATGCTTTGACCTGGGGCTTTATCCCATTACTTACCCGAGGGGCCGACCTCGATCGTCATCTGGAGGCCGTCGTAGGTCTCCTTCGCGATCTTGATCTTGGTGTTGGTGTCAGCGACCTTCACCGAACCGGTCGGGTTCTCGTCGTAGTAGTACTTGCCCTTGTGGTCGTCGAAGACCAGGTTCGCCGGCTTCGGCTTGACGAAGAGCGACTCGCCGTTCTTGTGCAGGGTGAACGCGTCCGTCGAGTAGGCGCTGAACGGGGCGTCGTAGGGCTGGATCTTGTTGCGCAGCAGCGTGCCGTCGGCCCACTTCATCGGCTTGGCGTTGGCGTCGATCGGCAGGATCAGACCCGAGCCGGGGTGCTGGCTCGTGTTGTTGTCCTTCTGCGACTTGTCCCACAGCCAGATCAGCAGACCGTCCTGGTACGGGTAGTGCTCGACCCAGTTCGGCTTCGAGTTGGCCCAGCCGAAGTTGTACGGGCCCACCTTGAGGGTGTGGTCGTACGAGACGTAGCGGCGGTTCTCCGCGATGTAGTACTGCGGGTACTCCTTGGTGAAGCCCGCGCCGACCCGCTGGAAGCCCTTGGCGGTCCAGCCGTTGTCACCGTTCTCCGCACCGTCGGCCAGCAGCGTCGCCCCGTCCGCGGTCAGGGTGATGGCGTCGGCCGTGAAGCCCTTGCCGCCCGCGCCGCCGTCCGTCTGGTAGCGGAAGCGCAGGTCGACCTTCTTGCCCGCGTAGGCGTCGAGCGGGAAGTTCAGGGACTTCCAGGCGCCGGAGACACCGGTCAGCGAGGGGGCGCCGGAGGCGTCGGCCGGGATGGCCGCACCGTCGGCGGTGCCGGCCAGCGCGGTCCAGGTGGCGCCGCCGTCCGTGGAGACCTCGGTGTAGAGGAAGTCGTAGTCCTGCTCGATGTCCCACCAGCCCTTGAGGGAGAGGGCCGCGGACTTCTTGCCCGTCAGGTCGACGGAGCGGGTCAGGGTGTTCTTGAGGTCGTCACCCATCTGGCTCCACCACTGCGAGGAACCCTCGGCGGGGGCGACGATGTCGGTCTTGACCTGCTTCTTCGGCAGCTCGACGACCAGCGCCTGCTTGTCCTTGGTGTTGTACTCCGAGACACCCAGCTTGTGCGTGGACTTCGTCGCGGCCTTGGCCGTGTCGTAGTTCAGCCAGCCCAGCTGGAGCTTGTCCCAGGCGGTCATGTCGCCCGGGAGGTCGCCTATGGAGTCCTTGCCCTCGCCGAGCCAGGAGCCCGCCGACATCAGGGACCAGAAGCCGACCGAGTTCTCGCCGCCGCCGGAGGTGTCGTAGAGGTCCGGCAGACCGAGGTCGTGGCCGTACTCGTGCGCGAAGACGCCGAGGCCGCCGTTCTCCGGCTGCATCGTGTAGTCGCCGACCCAGATGCCGGTGTCGCCGATCTGCGTGCCGCCGGCCTTGTTGCCCGCCGGGCCGGTCTTGCCGACGTCCGTGCCGTACGCGTACCAGCGGTGCGCCCACAGCGCGTTGGTGCCCTGCACGCCGCCGCCGGCCGACTCGTCCTCGCCCGCGTGGACGATCTGGAAGTGGTCGATGTAGCCGTCGGGCTCGTTGAAGTTGCCGTCGCCGTCGTAGTCGTTGCGGTCCCACTGGTCGTACTGCGCCAGCGTGGCCTTGATGTCGGCGTCGGACTTGCCGGCCTTCTTCTGCGCGTCCACCCACGCGTTCACGCCGTCGCGGACGGCGTCCCACACGTTGGAGCAGTTGGTCTGACCGCAGTAGTTCGAGCCGTAACGGGCCTCGTTCCACGGGATCTTGACCCAGTCGGCGACCTGTCCGTCGACCGAGTAGCGGCCGGAGGAGGTCTTCTCGTAGTAGGTCTTCAGCGAGTTCTTGCCCTGGCCGGTACCGAAGTACAGGTCCTGGAAGTAGTCGCGGCTGAAGTCCTTGCGCCAGGCGGTGCTGTTGTTGCTCGCGCGGTCGGGCTGCGCGATCTGGTTGTGCAGCGGGCCGGGCGTGCCCCCGTACTTGGGCTGCGGCGGCTTCGGGCCGTCCGGGCCGTCCGGGTCGAACATGGTCGTGTTGTCGACCTGGTCGCCGAAGTCGACGAGGATGGTGAAGATCTTGTCGGTCTTCTCGCGGCCGAGCTCGACGTACTTCTTGTCGTCGAGCTTGACGACCTTGGAGGCGCCGCGCTGCTCGACCTGCTTCTTGCCGGCCAGCACCTGGTCGAGGGCAGCCTCGCGCGCCTGCGCCTGCTGCTTGCTGAACGGGGTCTCCAGGTCGTGCTTGACCTTCTCCTGGGCAGGAGCGGTCGGGTCCTGCTTCCCGGAGGCGGGGACGTTGCCCCAACTGGTGTTGTCGGCCTGGGCCGTGGTGAAGATGGCGCCGGTGGCGGCGGTGGCCGCCATGGTCACGCCAACTGCGGCGGCGCGCAGCGCGCGACGCCTGGTGGAGTTGCCGGTCACTTGATGTCGTTCCCCTCCCGCGGCCGCGGGCGTTGGTCGGAACGTCTCCATAGGAGCGGGGGGTTCCGCGCGGCGCGCGTCTCAAGTGACGACATTTGACCGGAGAGTCTAAAGAAAAGACAGACCTTGACTTCTTCCTTACAACTGCACTATGCGGTCAGCGAGTTCCGTTATTCGGACGTTTGGAGCCATCAGGGCCTTCCGGGGCGAAGGGAGACTCCGAGGCCGGTTTCCCGTCCGGTTGCGACCCGGTTTGTGACTCCGTGCGCCCCCCGTGCACCGGCGCCGTGGGTTAGGTCACGCTTACCTGTGGCCTTCCTCGGGCATCCCGTCGTATGGGTCACTTGACGCGCGCGACCGTCGAGCGGACCCCGAGCCGACGTACCCACGCACCTCCCGCCGCTCCCGCCGCTCCCGCCTCCGAGGACGGAACACGTCATGCCGCGTCCGACTGCCGCACAGCTCGCCTACGGCTCCGCCACCGTCATCGTGTCGACGATCGCCATGCTGCTGCTCTCGCAGACGAGCACGGGGATCGGGGTCGCGGTCATCTCCGCCGCCGCGCTGGCCCTCGGGCTGCTGGTCGCCCTCACGGTGCCGCTCCCGCGCCGCCGCGGCCGGCACGCCGCCGTACGGAGCGGTGGCCGGCCGGCCCCGGGGCTGAGGCGTCCTGCTTGCGCCGACGCGCGCGGACGGCCGGCCCCGTGAGGGACCGGCCGTCCGTGCGGAGGCTTGTTCTCAGGGCACCGAGACCACCACGGTCTTCGCCGCCTTGTCGTGCAGGCCCTGTTTGTAGGGCTGGTCGACCAGGATCGAGATGCCCACGACGACCCACCACAGGCCGCAGCAGAGGAACACCGGCACCCAGAGGGTGGCCGCCCTGCCGAGGGCGGAGCCGGACGAGGGCACGCTGCCGTCGTTGAGCATGGCCACCCGCAGCCGCATCGCCTTCTTGCCGAGGGTCTGGCCGCTCTTCTGGGTGAAGAACCAGTCGTAGACGATCCAGACCGCGACGTAGACAAGCCACCACAGCAGGGCGGCACCGGTGAACCACCGGGAGGCGGAGTCGGTCAGCTCGCCGTTCTGATCGGTGTCCCTCGGGAGGGCGAAGCCGATCGCGAAGAGGATCAGCCAGAGCGGGACGAACACGACCACCAGGTCGATGAGGCGCGCGACGAGCCGTTTGCCCGTGTCCGCGAGCGGCGGCATGCCGGCGAGCGGGTCGGGCATCCCGTAGCCGCCGTACGGGTCCCCGGGGCCGCCGCCGTGCGGGGGCGGGGGCGGGGGCGGGTATCCCCCGCCGCCCGCCGGGCCGCCGGGCGGAGGTGGATATCCCCCGCCGCCCGCACCGCCGGGAGGCGGGTAGCCGCCGCCCGGGGGCGGTGAG
>NZ_JZWV01001293.1 GCF_000966975.1 Streptomyces katrae
GGTGAGCCGTACGGCGGGCCGGCCGGCGGAGGCGTCGGTTCCTGCGGCTTCTTGAGGAACGGGTCGTCCTCGGGCGGCTGGCCCGGGGGCGGCTGGTCGGTGCTCATGGCCCGAGTCGAACCCGGCCCCGCCGCACCCGCAACGCGACGGTGTCCGTCCGGGGGACGGGCCCCGCTCCCACCCCCGCCCCGTCAACGGGACACGTACGTGCGGGCCGCCCTGTCGTGCCAGCCCCGCCGACGCGGCCGGTCGAACAGGCACCACAGGCTCCCCGGCAGCCCCAGGAACCCGTACACGAGCATGCGCAGCAGCGCCGCGCCGAAGCCGGGCGGACGCAGGGTGGCGGTGGCCAGCACCCGCACCCCGCACAGCTTCTTGCCGGGCGTGCGGCCCCAGCGGGCGGTGGGCAGGGCCTCGTAGAACACCCCGAACAGCAGCAAGGCGGCCAGTACGAGGCCCAGCCGGCCGGCCGTCGTGGCGTCGAGCAGCCACACGGTCGTGGTGCGGCCGCTCGCCCGGGCGGCGGCGACGGCCACCCCGGCGAGGACGAGCGAGTCCAGGACCCTGGCCAGCCCCCGCCGCACCAGCCCGGCGGGCCGCACGGCGCGCTCCGCCATCCGCTCGAAGACGGCCCGGGCGTCCTCCCGGCCGGGCTCCGCCGGGGCGGGGGCGGACGAGGGG
>NZ_JZWV01001294.1 GCF_000966975.1 Streptomyces katrae
CCCCGAAGTCGGTGGCGATGCCCGCCAGCCCGTTGGCGTACCCCTGGCCGACCGCGCGCACCTTCCACACGCCGCCGCGCTGGTAGACCTCCACGACCACCAGCGCCGTCTCCGTCCCGAGCCGGGGCGGCGTGAAGGTGGCGATCACCGCGCCGCCGGCCGCCTCCCGCACCGTGGCGGTGGGCTCGATGCCCTGGAAGCTCTGCCCCGGGGCGTCCGGGCTGGCCGTGACCACGATCCGCTCGATACCGGGCGGCAGCGCGCCGGTGTCCACGGTGATCGAGTCCGGCGCCGCGCCGCCGCCGGACCGGTAGCTGACACCGGGCCCGGTGGGCTGGTTGTAGAAGATGAAGTCGGCGTCGGAGCGCACCTTGCCGTCCGCCGCGAGCAGCAGGCCCGACACGTCGAGCCGTACCGGGGCGGCCACGTCCACCGTCACGACGGTGGTGTTGAGCGGCAGGTTGGAACCAGGGGTCATAGCGGTCATGCCGGGAGAACGACCGGCGGCGCTTTGCCGTTCCCTTACCCTCGGCGGGATTTCAGCGCCGGTTGCGGGGGTGGTCGCGGGCGGTGCGCTCGTTGCCGAACTTGTAGGAGCCGGTCCAGCGGGCCATCACCAGCTGGGCGTCGCCCGACTCCACCTCGGCGAGGAACTTCGCGGCCCGCCCGCCCCTGAGGGTGCCCGCGGCGCGCCCCCGGTGCGTGATGACGACCGTGCCGTCGCCGTGTACCCCGTACGAGAATCCCTGTGCCCGGCCCATGGGGCGCAGCCTGCCCCGGTGGGGCCGGGGCGGCAACGGATTTACCGCGCCCCCGCCCCGGCGCCGCCCCGCGCGCCCCTCAGACGCCGGTGACCCGGCGCGGCAGGCCCAGCGGGTTGCCCTCGCGCAGCTCCGGCGGGAGCAGCGCGTCCGGCACCGACTGGTACGCCACCGGACGCAGCCAGCGCTCGATCGCCGTGCCGCCGACGGAGGTGGAGTGCGAGGTGGCGGCCGGGTAGGGGCCGCCGTGGTGCTGGGCCGGGGCCACCGCGACCCCGGTGGGCCAGCCGTTCACCACGATCCGCCCCGCCAGCCCCGTGACCTGCGCGATCAGCGCTGCGGCCGGGCCCGGGGCGCCTTCGGTCTCGGCCCGCGACAGCTGGAGGGTGGCGCTCAGGTTCCCGCCGAGCCGGTCCAGCACCGCCGCGGCCTCCTCCGCGCCGGAGTAGCGGACGACGACGGTCACCGGGCCGAAGCACTCCTCCAGCAGCAGCTCGTACGGGCC
This sequence comes from Streptomyces katrae, assembly GCF_000966975.1. Taxonomy (GTDB): domain Bacteria; phylum Actinomycetota; class Actinomycetes; order Streptomycetales; family Streptomycetaceae; genus Streptomyces; species Streptomyces katrae. The sequence continues at coordinate 1,267 of NZ_JZWV01001294.1, forward strand.
GCCCTCCAGCAGACGTGCCGCCGCGACGCTCAGATGCCCCGCGGCGACGGTGTGCTCCCCGCCGGGGCCGGGGGTGACCGGGGCGGTGACCCCGGGGAGCGCGGCCCGCTCGCGCACCCCCGAGACGAAGGCGTCCCGCATCCGGTGGTCGAGCAGCACCCCCGGCCCGGTCTGCCCGAGCTGCTTGGCGAGCGCGGCGGTGAGCAGGTCGCCGTCCGCGCCCTCGGGGACCAGGACCAGGCCGGGCTTCACGCAGAACTGGCCCACGCCCAGGGTCACGGAGGCGGCGAGTCCGGAGCCGATCTCCTCGGCGCGCTCGGCGGCGGCCGCCGGGGTGACCACGACGGGGTTGAGGGAGCCGAGCTCACCGTGGAAGGGGATGGGCACCGGCCGGGCGGCGGCCGCGTCGAACAGGGCCCGCCCGCCCCGGATGGAACCGGTGAACCCGGCGGCGGCCACCAGCGGGTGGCGGACCAGCTCCAGGCCGGCGTCGAACCCGTGGACCACCGTCACCACGTCGGCCGGCAGCCCGCTCGCCACGGCCGCCCGGCGCAGCAGCTCCCCGCACAGCTCGGAGGTGGCCGGGTGGTCCGGGTGGGCCTTGACGACCACCGGGCAGCCGGCGGCGAGGGCGCTCGCGGTGTCCCCGCCGGGCACGGAGAAGGCGAGCGGGAAGTTGGAGGCGGCGTAGACGGCGACCACGCCCAGCGGGACCTTGTAGCGGCGCAGTTCGGGGCGCGGCGGGGTGAGCGAGGGGTCGGCCCGGTCGATCCGGACGTCGAGGTAGGCGCCCTCCTCGACCACGTCGGCGAAGGCCCGCAGCTGGCCGGTGGTGCGGGCGAGCTCGCCGGTCAGGCGGGCGCTGCCCAGCGCGGTCTCGGCGTCGGCGGTCTCCACGATCCGGGTGGCGGCCCCGTCGAGCAGGTCGGCGGCGGCCCGCAGGAAGGCGGTGCGCGACGCCGCGGCGGCCAGGGCGCCGCGTGCGGCGTGGGCGGCCCGTACGGCCCGGTCCACGTCCGGGGCTGTGGCTTCCACCGCAACCCGTTCGCGCTGCTTCCCGGTGCGGGGGTCCACACTCCAGACTGGATTCGCCGTCATGGCCCGCTCCTCCCCGGATCGTTCAGTATTCTGAACGCCGTTCCGGTGAATGAATGATCACTTCTGCTGCGGACTCTAGGTTCCGCGTCCACCGGGTGACAAGAGGCGATCCGGGCCGACCAGAGGGGAAACAGGCGCATGACGACAGCCGAGACGGCCGGGACGGCCGGACCTCCCGCACCCGACGGGCCGGGACTCCCGGCGACGGCGCCGCCGGTGAAGTCGGCGGTGCGCACGGTCCTGCTGCTCGAACACTTCGCGGCCCACCCCGGGCTGCACAGCCTCGCCGACATCCAGAGCGACCTCTCCCTGCCCAAGTCCAGCCTCTACATGCTGCTGCGCACCCTGGTGAACCTGGGCTGGGTGGAGACGGACGCCACCGGCACCCGCTACGGCATCGGCGTCCGGGCCCTGCTCGTCGGCAGCTCGTACATCGACGGCGACGAGGTGGTCGCGGCCGCCCGGCCCAGCCTGGACCGGCTCTCCGACGACACCACCGAGACCATCCACCTGGCCCGGCTCGACGGGACGAGCGTCGTCTACCTCGCCACCCGGCCGTCCCGGCACTACCTGCGCCCCTTCACCCGGGTCGGGCGGCGGCTGCCCGTCCACTCGACCGCCCTGGGCAAGGCGCTGCTGGCCACCCACACCGACGAGGAGGTGCGCAGGCTGCTGCCGAGGAGGCTGGAGGCCGTCACCGAGCACACCATCACCGACCGGGAACGGCTGGTGGAGGAGCTGGCGCTGGTGCGGGAGCAGGGGTACGCCGTGGACCGGGAGGAGAACACGCTCGGGCTGCGCTGCTTCGGGGTGGCCGTCCCCTACCGGACGCCGGCCCGGGACGCGGTGAGCTGCTCGGTGCCGGTGGCCCGGCTTACGGAGGAGCACGAGCGGACGATCAAGGCGGCGCTGTTCGAGGCGCGGGACCGGCTGTCGGTGGTGACGCGGCGCATGTGACGTGGTGGGGGCGGGAGTTCCTCTCCCGCACGGGTCTCCTCCCCGGCTCGGGTGTTCCTCCCCCGCGCGGGGGAGGCGGTTCACCTTCGTGGGGGAGGTGGCGCGGGGCCGCGCACGGGACCGTTGAGCCATGAGCACACCAGCCGTCCAGAGGACGCACCCGATGAGCACCACGCGGCCCTCGGCCCCCCGCCTGGGGACCGGTCGGCGGATCCTGCGGGCCACCGCCCTGGCCGCCACCCTGCCCTACCTGACCCTCAAGGTGGCCTGGCTGGCCGGGAGCCGGGCCGGGATACCGGAGGGCAGCATCCTGCTGAGGGGCGGCTCGGCCCTGACCGTGGCCAACGCGATCACGCTCGCGATGGACGCCTGCGTGATCCTGCTCGCGCTGGCGCTCACCCGCCCCTGGGGGCGGCGCGTGCCCGGCCCGCTGCTGACCCTGCCGGTGTTCGCCGCCACCGGGCTGCTCACCCCGATCGTCCTCGGGTACCCGGCCCAGCTCCTCGTCAAGGCCCTGGGCATGGGCGCCGACGAGGCGGCCGACGCGGCCCGGGAACCCTTCCTCGACCCCTGGGTGTTCGCAGTCGTCTACAGCGGCTTCATCATCCAGGCGATCGCCCTGGCCGGCCTGTTCGTCCCCTATGCGCGGGAGCGCTGGGGCCGGCGCTGGCAGGGGGCGCTCGGGCGCGGGCGGCTCTCGTCACCGACGGGGGTGGTGGCGGGAGCCGCCGCGCTGGCGGGCGCCGTGGCGGGCGCGGTGCAGCTGTACTGGGCCTTCGGCGGAAGCGCGGGGCTGCCCGCCGAGCGGGTGGCGGCGTACTCGGCGGAGACGGGCGTGGTGTCCGGGGCGCACGCGATATGCGCCCTCGCCGCCGCGGCCGGGGCCCTGATGCTGGCCCGGGGCGGGGCGCTCCCGGCGAAGTGGCCGCTGGCCCTCACCTGGATCGGAGCCTCGGCGGCGGCGAGCTGGGGGGCGTGGACCCTGATAGCCGTCCTGGGAGTCAACCTGGGCGAGGGCGAACCCTCCACCACCGCCTTCTTCCTGGCCTACGCTGACCAGATGATCACCGGACTGCTGGCCGGGGCGGTGCTCGTGCGCCACCTCCTCACCCGAGGGGAGGCCGGCCCGGGGCGGCCGTAACGGGGCAGGCGCGAGGCCTGGCCGGGGCTCCGGCCGCAGC
>NZ_JZWV01001295.1 GCF_000966975.1 Streptomyces katrae
CGGTCCACGAGGAGGGCCATCTCGTAGCCGACGAGGCCGATGTCGCACTCGGGGTGCGCGAGCACCGCGAGCGAGGACCCGTCGGAGACGGACATGAGGAAGAGGAATCCCCGGTCCATCTCCACCACGGTCTGGTTGACGGCGCCGCCCTCGAAGATGCGCGAGGCACCGGCGGTCAGCGAGGTCAGACCGGAGGCCACGGCCGCCAGCTGGTCGGCGCGGTCACGGGGGAAACC
>NZ_JZWV01001296.1 GCF_000966975.1 Streptomyces katrae
GGAGGCCACGGCCGCCAGCTGGTCGGCGCGGTCACGGGGGAAACCTTCGGACATGGCCAGAAGGAGTCCGTCGGCGGAGACCACCACGGTGTGGGACACCCCGGGGGTGTTGTCCACGAAGTTGGTGATCAACCAGTTCAGGTTCTGTGCCGCCTGGCTCATCGAGCTCAACTATCGCTCCTGCTGGTAAGTGGGGTCGATGTGGTAACTGCCGGTCGCGGGGCCGGAGCCGCCGGCCTGCCGTCCCTGCTGGATACCGCGTCGGAGGTTGGTGAGACGGCCGCGCACGTCGTCCGGAGCACGCGAGACCTGCGGTCCGGCCGGGGCTTCGGCCTGCTGCTGTGCGGTACCGGCGACGAGGTTGGCCCGCGGCACCCGCCGGGGGAGCCCCGAGGTGGTGATCCCGCCGGCGGCGGGCTGGCGCACGCGCTCGGCCTGGCGCATCAGCTCGTCGTTGGGGGAGGACCGCCAGCTGACCTGAGGCGTGCTGCCGGTGACCGCCGTGGCGGGCTCGGCCGCGAGCTCCTGTCCCCGCTGCGGCAGCGGCTGCTGCTGCTGGGGGGCGGGCGCCTGCTGGGGCTGCTGCGGAACGGCCGGCGCCTGTCCGGCGGACGGACCGCCGTTCTGGCCGGACCAGTTCGACTCCAGCGTATCGAAGATCGGACTGCGCAGTTCACCACCGGGCTGGGCCTGGGCCGGGGGCAGCGCCTCGGGCTGGTACGCCTGCGGGAGCTGAGGGGCGTCGGCACGCGGCGCCGGCATGGGCGCGGGGGCGTAGCCGCCGGGCTGCCGGTCCTGGTCCTGCCGGCCGGCGTACCCGCCGACGCCCGGGCCACCGGGGCCGGCCGGGCGGGCGAACTGGCCCGTGGTGGACGGGTCCTGCGGACCGCCCAGCTGGGGGCGCTCGAACTGCCCGGTGGCGGAGGGGTCCTGGGGACCGTGCACGTCGGGGCGGGCGAACTGCCCGGTCGTCGACGGGTCCTGCGGGCCGCGTACGTCGGGGCGCTCGAACTGGCCGGTCGTGGAGTCGGCCGGCGGGTAGGGCGCGCTGAAGTCGGGGCGGGTGAACTCCGCCGTCGAACCGGGGCCCGACAGCTCGTCGTGGCCGCGCGGGGCCTCCTGCCCGGCCTGCCCGGCTCCCCAGCTGGTGCCCTGCTGCGGCATCCCGGCGGACGGACCGCCCGCGCCCGGGAGCTCCGGACGCCCGGCGGCGCCGCCCTGCGGCGGGAGCTGCGGACGCCGGCGCTTGACGGGGGCGCCCTGCTGCTGCGGGACGGCGCCCGGGCCGCCCTGCTGCTGAGGACGCTCGAAGCCGCTGCCCTGCGGCGGGAAGACACCGGGGGCGGAGGCCTGGGGCACGCCCGCGGGACGCGCCTGGGGACCGCTGAAGAGGTTGTTGTCGGCCGGAGCGCCGGCGGGGCCGCCCTGGCCGCGGCCGGGCAGCGGAGCACCGCCGCCGAAGCCGCCCTGGCCCTGCGCCTGGCCCGTCGGGGCGGCGGGACCGCCCTGCGGACGGGGGCCCTGGCCCTGCGGCCGCTGCTGCGGACCGCCGGGACCGCCCTGGCCGGGCAGCGCGGGACGCTGCCCGCCGCCGACCTGACCGCGCTGCTGGCCCGCGCCCACGGGGGGACGCGCACCGGCGCCGGGCACCGCGCCCTGGGCACCGGGGGCACCCTGGCCGCCCGGAGCACCGGCCTGGCCGCCCTGGCCCGGCATCGGACCCGGCTTCTTGCCGCCCTGGGCGACGTCCACCGGAAGCATGACGAGGGCCGTCGTACCGCCCGAGTCGGAGGGGCGCAGCTGGATGCGGATGCCGTGTCGCAGGGACAGGCGGCCGACCACGAACAGACCCATTCGACGGGACACCGAGACGTCGACGGTGGGCGGCGAGGCGAGCCGCTCGTTGATCGCGGCGAGGTCCTCGGGGGAAAGGCCGATACCGGTGTCGTGGATCTCGACCAGCACGCGGCCGTCGGGCAGCGCGTGACCGGTGACCTTGACCTTGGTCTGCGGGGAGGAGAACGAGGTGGCGTTCTCCAGCAGCTCGGCGAGGAGGTGCACGAGGTCGTTGACGACACGGCCGGCGACATCGGTGCCGGGCACCGCCGCCAGCTCGATGCGCTCGTACTGCTCCACCTCGGACGCGGCGGCGCGGAGCACGTCGACGAGCGGGACGGGGCGGGTCCACCGGCGGCCCGGCTCCTCACCCGCGAGGACGAGGAGGTTCTCACCGTTACGCCGCATTCGGGTGGCGAGGTGGTCGAGCTTGAAGAGGGAGGAGAGCTGGTCCGGGTCGGCCTCGCGCGACTCCAGTTCGGAGATGAGCGACAGCTGACGCTGGATGAGGCCCTGGGAGCGGCGCGAGAGGTTGGTGAACATCGCGTTGACGTTGCCCCGGAGGAGGGCCTGCTCGGCGGCGAGGCGGACGGCCTCGCGGTGCACGTCGTCGAAGGCCGCGGCCACCTGGCCGATCTCGTCGCGGGTGTGCAGGCCGACGGACTCCACGGAGGTGTCGACGTCCTGCGGGTCCGACTCCGAGAGCTGCTTGACGAGCTCGGGCAGACGGTCCTGGGCGACGCGCGTCGCGGTGTCCTGCAGACGGCGCAGCGAGCGGATCATGGACCGGGCCATGACGAAGGCGCCGACGAGGGAGACACCGAGGACGAGGAGGATCAGGGCACCGTTGATGATGGCGTCCTGCTGCGACTCGTTCTTGAGCTCGCGGGCCTTCTGCTCCATGTCCTCGAGCAGGGTCAGCTCGATGACCTTCATGGCCTGGAGCTTGGTGTCGTCGGCGTCGTACCAGTCCATCCAGGACCGGTTCTTCTCCTTGGCGAACTGTCCCTGGGTGCTGAGCACGCGGCGGGCGTAGTGGTCGGCGCTGCCGATCTCGGTGTTGCCGTCGCCGAGCGCCGCGAGGAGCTCCTCGGGCTTGCCCTGGTAGACGAGCTCGAAGGTCTTCTTCGCCTGGCTCTCGCCGCGGAGCGCGGAGAGGCCGTAGAGGCGGTCGTTCTCGTCCAGCTTGCCCGGCTTGTCGCTGCTCTCGAGGAGCGAGGCGGCGATGACGGCGCGCTGGATGGAGGCGTACTCCTTGGCGGAGGAGAAGGCGGCCAGGGCGCGGGTGCGCTTGATCATCTCCGGGTTGGAGGTGGCCTGGGCCATGTCCTGCGACAGCGAGAGCAGCGAGACGATCAGGGCGTTGTACTCGGTGACCGTCTGCTGGGCGCCGTTCATGTACGCCTTTTTGCGGATGTCCTCGATGCCCGTGAGCTGGCGGCCGATCTGCAGGATGTTGTTGCGGATCGACTTGAGGGTCTCGTCCTTGTCCTCCGCGCTGTCGACCTTGTCGGTCGCGGAGGCGAAGGCCTTGGCGGCGGCGTCGGTCTGGTCGCGCACACCCTGGACGAGGCTGTTGGCCTTGCCGTCCTTGGTGATCGACATCGGACCGGCCGACTTGTCCCGCTCCTCCTGGAGCATGGCGGCCAGGTTGGTGGCCTGCCGGGTCATCGTCGTCAGCAGCTGCATGTGCTCCAGCTGGGCGATGTCGTTGAGCGAGTCGTTGATGCGGAAGCCACCGAGGGTGGTGGCCGCGACGACGGGCAGGGTCAGCAGCGACACCAGTCGCGTGCTGATGCGCCAGTTCTGCATCGCGAGGCGGGAACCGGAGCTGGGGGCCTTGGGTATCGCCTCGTCCTGCTCCACGGCCTCGGCCTTGGCCTTGCCCTTGGAGCGGCCGGCCTTCGGGGCCTTGCCGGACTTCCCGCGGCCCTTGGCCTTGCCCGAGGGGGAGGGGTCGGGCCCCGCCCCTTCGAATGCCGGGCCGCGGCCCGGGGCGTGCTGGGGCGAGGCGCCACGGTCGGTCCCGCCGAGCGGCTCCTGCTCCGCCGCAGCTTCCCCTCGGCCCTGAAGGGCCTGGGGAGACCCCTTGCCATCCCTCTTGAATCGTCCCTGCACTAGCGTCGCAACCTCTGGACCAGGCGCCCCGCCGGATGAGCGGCGGAACGGTGTCGAGTCGTGGGGCACTGACGGCCCCATGGTGGTCGTCGGTGACCGGCGCGTCTCCCTCTCAATGCCACCGCGCTCGGCGCTCTCTTGCGCCACCTGCGCGCCGGCTGATACCCGCGGCGGTCTCGCGAATTCCAGCACAGTGGGGGATCTCCAACAAGGTGCGCGTGTCGCCCCGGCGAGCCGCTCACGGCTTGTGACGGGCGGGCTACACGACGTGGAAGTCCAATGTGGAGGAATCGGACTTACGCCAATCAAAGCTCGCGCCTGGCAAGGTGTCCCAGTCGAGATGATCAGGAGCGGAATGGCGCATTCAGTGGCGCAATGTCCGTTTCGGGGGCACCAATTGACTGTCAGTTATGTCCGGATTGCCCGCTCGCTGGTGAGCAAACTCACACGGCAATGGCTATTACCAACCGGTTCAGTCGGGGATTCGGATGTTTAGCCTTGCCTGTTAAAGGGTTGGCGCCACACCCGGC
>NZ_JZWV01001297.1 GCF_000966975.1 Streptomyces katrae
CCGGCGCAGCAGTAGACCCACACCCCACCAGCGAGCCGAGGGCCCGAAACTCCGATGAAGACGACGTCGATGATCCGCAACATAGCCAACCCCCGCCGCACCACCCTCGCGCACCTCAAGGACGCGGAGGAGCTGCAGGCGGCCCCGGCCACCCCGGAGCACCGCGTCGAGCTGCCCACCCAGACCGCGAACCCGCGCCGCACCGTCCTCATGAACGCCCCGGCCGCCGCCGCGCAGTAATAAGGAGCGCGAAGCGCCGGCCCCCACCGCGTTAGCCTGGAGTCCGCAGACTCCAGCCAGCGGAAACACAAGAGGGGCAGACGCAGCAGGTGCGCATCGCCAGGTTCTCGATCGACGGCAATGTCGCGTTCGGCGCGGTCGAGGGCAGCACTGCCCCCGGCGCCGAAGGCGAGCTTGTCCTCGACATCATCAAGGGCATCCCGTTCGCGGACTTCGAGCTCTCCGGCACGAAGGTCCCGCTGAGCAAGGTCCGGCTGCTGCCGCCCGTGCTCCCGAACAAGGTCGTGGCCGTGGGCCGCAACTACGCGGAGCACGCGGCGGAGCTCGGCAACGAGCTCCCCGAGGCGCCCATCACCTTCTTCAAGCCCTCCACCTCGGTGGTCGGCTCCGGTGACCCGATCGTCTACCCCTCCTTCTCCCAGGACGTCCACCACGAGGCGGAGCTCGCCGTGGTGATCGGCCGCATGTGCCGCGAGGTCCCGAAGGAGCGCGTCAAGGACGTCATCCTCGGCTACACCTGCGCCAACGACGTCACCGCCCGCGACGTCCAGCAGCGCGAGAAGCAGTGGGCCCGGGCCAAGGGCTTCGACAGCGCCTGCCCGCTCGGCCCCTGGATCGAGACCGACCTGGACCCGGCCGACCTGACCATCCAGTGCACCGTCAACGGCGAACAGCGCCAGCTCGGCCGCACCTCCGACATGGTCCGCTCCGTCGAGGACCTCGTCGTGCACATCAGCGAGGCCATGACGCTGCTCCCGGGCGACGTCATCCTCACGGGGACCCCGGCCGGAGTCGGCCCCCTCAACGTCGGCGACGAGGTCGCCGTCACCATCGAAGGCATCGGCACTCTCACCAACAAGGTGATCAAGCGTGGCTAACGCGAACGTCCGCGTACGTTTCTGTCCCTCCCCGACCGGCAACCCCCACGTGGGCCTGGTCCGCACCGCCCTCTTCAATTGGGCCTTCGCCCGCCACCACGGCGGTACGTTCGTCTTCCGCATCGAGGACACCGACGCGGCGCGCGACTCCGAGGAGTCCTACGTCCAGCTGCTCGACTCCCTGCGCTGGCTCGGCTTCACCTGGGACGAGGGCCCCGAGGTCGGCGGCCCGCACGCCCCGTACCGGCAGTCCGAGCGCATGGACATCTACAAGGACGTCGCCCAGCGGCTGCAGGACGGCGGCTACGCCTACCACTGCTACTGCACCACCGAGGAGCTCGACACCCGCCGCGACGCCGCCCGCGCCGCCGGCCGGCCCTCCGGCTACGACGGCCACTGCCGCGAGCTGAGCGCCGAGCAGGTCGCCGCGTACCAGGCCGAGGGCCGCACCTCCATCGTCCGCTTCCGGATGCCCGACGAGACCATCACCTTCACGGACCTGGTCCGCGGCGAGCTCTCCTTCACCCCGGAGAACGTGCCGGACTTCGGCATCGTCCGCGCGAACGGCGCCCCGCTGTACACGCTGGTCAACCCGGTCGACGACGCGCTGATGCAGATCACGCACGTCCTGCGGGGCGAGGACCTGCTCTCCTCCACCCCCCGCCAGATCGCCCTCTACAAGGCGCTCATGGAGATCGGCGTCGCCACCGGCGTCCCTCAGTTCGGCCACCTGCCGTACGTGATGGGCGAGGGCAACAAGAAGCTCTCCAAGCGCGACCCCGAGTCCTCGCTCAACCTCTACCGCGAGCGCGGCTTCCTCCCCGAGGGCCTGCTGAACTACCTCTCGCTCCTCGGCTGGTCCTTCTCCAAGGACCAGGACATCTTCTCGATCGAGGAGATGGTGGCGAAGTTCGACATCGACGGCGTCAACGCCAACCCGGCCCGCTTCGACCTCAAGAAGGCCGAGGCGATCAACGCCGACCACATCCGCCGGATGGACCCCAAGGCCTTCGCGGACGCCTGCCAGCCGTGGCTGCGCGCCCCGCACGCCAACTGGGCGCCGGAGGACTTCGACGCTGCGGCCTGGGAGCGGATCGCCCCGCACGCCCAGACCCGTGTGACCGTCCTCTCGGACATCACGGCGAACGTGGACTTCCTCTTCCTCAAGGAGCCCGTCGAGGACCAGGCGTCCTGGGACAAGGCCATGAAGGGCGAGCCGGCGGCCCTGCTGACCACGGCCCGCGCGAACCTCCTGGCCGCCGACTGGTCGGACCCGGAGTCCCTCAAGCAGGCCGTCCTGGCCGCCGGCGAGGCCCACGGCCTCAAGCTCGGCAAGGCCCAGGCCCCGGTCCGCGTGGCGGTCACCGGCCGCACCGTCGGCCTGCCGCTCTTCGAGTCCCTGGAGATCCTGGGCCAGGAGCGCTCGATCGCGCGCATCGACGCGGCCCTGGCGAAGCTCGCCGCCTGACCCGCGCCCTACCGAAGGGGCGGCAGCCGATCCGGCTGCCGCCCCTTCGGCGTTCCCGGCGGTGAGAACGCTCACACACCCCCGCCCCCCCCCGGTGTGACCC
>NZ_JZWV01001298.1 GCF_000966975.1 Streptomyces katrae
CCCCCCCGGTGTGACCCGGGCCACCGCACGGCCGGGTTCCGCGTACCGCCCCCGTGCGCGTCCGCGCGGGCGTAGGCTCGCCGGTATGCCGATCCGCGCCGTGCTGTGGGACATCGACGACACCCTCTTCGACTACACGGGGGCGGACGCCGCCGGGCTGGCCCGGCACCTGCGTGACGAAGGGCTCGGGGACCGCTACGGAACCCCCGCCGAGGCCCTGGCCCTGTGGCGGAAGGCCACCGAACTGCACTGGGGGCGTTTCTCCGCCGGCGAGGTCACCTTCCAGGGCCAGCGCCAGGACCGGGTGCGGGACTTCCTCGGGGAGCCCGCCCTGACCGCCGCCGAGGCCGACGCCTGGTTCGAGCGCTACGTGGGCCACTACCGGGCCGCCTGGACCCTCTTCCCGGACGTCCTGCCCGTCCTGGACGCCCTCGCCGGGAGCCACCGCCACGGGGTGCTCTCCAATTCCTCCGAGGCCAACCAGGACCCCAAGCTGCGCCACCTCGGTCTGCGCGACCGCTTCGAGGTCCTGGTGTGCGCCGCCGAGCTCGGGGTCAGCAAGCCCGACACCGCCGCCTTCCTCGCCGCCTGCGCCGCGCTCGGACTGCCCCCGGCCGAGGTGGCGTACGTGGGGGACCAGCCGGAGATCGACGCGCGGGGGGCGCGCGACGCGGGACTGACCGCCGTCTGGCTCGACCGGGACGGGCGGCGGGGGCCCGGACCCGGGGGCGTACACCGGATCGAAGGGCTCGGACAGCTCCCCGGGCTGCTGGCCGCTGATACCCGTTTTGGAGCACGGTCAGGCATCCGGTAATGTTCTTTCTGCGCCGGGGAGACGGGCCGAAAGGCCGGAAACCACAGGCGCTAACCAAACGAAAGGCCCCCAGGGGCTTGAAGTTCGGTGGGCTATAGTGTAATTGGCAACACGAGGGTTTCTGGTTCCCTTATTCTAGGTTCGAGTCC
>NZ_JZWV01001299.1 GCF_000966975.1 Streptomyces katrae
TCCCCGCCTCCGGCCGCCGGGTCCCCGGGAGCCGTGGCACCCGGGCAGGGCGCCGCGCGTCCGCTCGGGGAGGTCCGGGTCTGGCCGCGATCGTTCGCGGAGCGGCTGACCACACCCCTGCCCGGGGTACGGGCCTTCGCGCGGCTGGCGCGGGAAGGGGCCTTCCGGCCCGGCCCCGAAGGGCTGCGCGGGATCCCGGCTGCGCGGGATCCCCGACCTGCCGTACCGGCCCGCGCCGCTGCCCGCCGTGGCGCCCGGCGAGGTCTGCGTCACCTGGGCCGGGCACGCCTCGTGGGTGGTCCGCACCGGCGGGCTGACGGTGCTCACCGACCCCGTCTGGTCCCGGCGGATCCTCGGCACCCCGGCCCGTATGACGCCCCCCGGGGTGCGGTGGGAGGAACTCCCGCCCGTGGACGCCGTGGTGATCAGCCACAACCACTACGACCACCTCGACGCCCCCACCCTCAAACGGCTCCCCCGGGACACCGCCCTCTTCGTGCCCGCCGGCCTGGCCCGCTGGTGCCGCCGCCGGGGCTTCCGCCGGGTGACCGAGCTCGACTGGTGGGAGTACGCCGAACTGGACGGCGTACGCTTCGAGTTCGTCCCCGCCCACCACTGGTCCAAGCGCTTCCTGCTGGACACCTGCCGCACCCTGTGGGGCGGCTGGCTGCTCACCGACCTCACCGGCGGCGGCCGCACGGTGTACTTCGCGGGCGACACCGGCTACGGGCACTGGTTCGGCGAGATCGGCGCCCGCCACCCCGGCATCGACCTCGCCCTCCTGCCCATCGGCGCCTACGCTCCGCGCTGGTGGCTGCGCGACGTGCACGCCGACCCGGAGGAGGCCGTACGGGCCTGCCTCGACCTCGGCGCCCGCCGGATGGCCCCGATGCACTGGGCCGCGTTCGTCCTCTCCGCGGAACCCGTCATGGAACCCCTGCACCGCGTCAGGGCCGCCTGGGCCCGCGCCGGGCAGCCCCGCGAGGACCTCTGGGACCTGCCCGTCGGCGCCTCCCGCACCCTCGCCGCGGCCACCGGGGAACCGGCCAGGTCTGACCCGGCTGACATGCCCCTGTCGTAGATCACCCGTCCTGGCATACCGTGCCACCACGGAACACCCCCGTGGAGGAAGGCGCGTACGCACGTGGACGACGGTGAGCTGATGTTCCTGGGCGCGGCCCGGCAGGCGGAGCTGGTACGGGAGGGGAAGGTGACCGCGCGGGCCCTCGCGGAGGCCTCGCTGCGCCGGATCGAGGCACTGGACCCGCAGTTGGGCGCCTTCCGCGTGGTGCGGGCCCGCGAACAGGTCCTCGCCGAGGCCGACGCCCGTGACGCGGCCCGGGCCGCCGGGGCCGAACTGCCCCTGCTGGGCGTGCCCGTCGCCATCAAGGACGAGCTCGACGTGGCAGGGGAGGTCACCACCTTCGGCGGCGCCGCCAACCTCACCCCGGCCGCCCGCGACAGCGAGGCGGTGCGGCGGCTGCGGGCGGCCGGCGCCGTGGTCGTCGGCAAGACCGCGATGCCGGAGTTCGGGCAGTGGCCGTTCACCGAGTCCGCCGCCCACGGCCGCACCCGCAACCCCTGGGACACCTCCCGCACCCCCGGCGGCTCCAGCGGCGGCAGCGCCGCCGCCGTCGCGGCCGGCCTCGTCGGCGCCGCGCTCGGTGGCGACGGCGGCGGGTCCATCCGCATCCCGGCCGCCTGCTGCGGCCTGTTCGGCCTCAAACCGCAGCGCGGCCGGGTCCCCACGGCCCCGCAGCCCCACCTCTGGCACGCCCTCGGCACCATCGGCCCGCTCACCCGCGGGGTGCGCGACAGCGCCCTGCTCTACGACGTCCTCAGCGGCCCCGCGGAGGGGGACCGCTGGGCGGCCCGGCCCACCGCCACCGGCTTCGTACGGGCGGCGTCCACCGAGCCCGGCCGGCTGCGGATCGCCTGGTCCGCCAAGCCGGCGGTGCCCGGCGTACGGCCCCACCCGGAGCACGTGACGGCGCTCCGGCGCACCGCGGATCTGCTGCGCGAACTCGGCCACGACGTACGGGAGGTGTCGCCGCGCTACCCCGACGCCACGGCGGCGTTCGTGCCGCAGTTCTGCGGGGGCGTGCGCGCGGAGGCGGCGGCCGTGGAGCGGCCGGAGCTCCTGGAACACCGCACCCGGCAGACCCTGCGGCTGGCCCGGCTGGCCCCGGAGGCGGCCGTGGAACGGGCCGTACGGGCGGGGGAGCGGCTGACGGAACGGGCCGAGCGGGTCTTCGCCGGGGCGGACCTGCTGCTCACCCCGACCCTCGCCGCCCGGCCGCGGGCGGTCGGCGCGCTGGACGGGGTGGGGCTGGTGGGGCTGCTGGGAGCGCTGCTGCGGTCGCGCCCGATGATCGCGTACACCGCACTGTGGAACGTGACGGGCCACCCCGCCGCGTCCGTCCCTGCGGGGTTCGGAACGGACGGCCTGCCGCTGGCCGTCCAGCTGGTCGGGCGGCCGCACGAGGAGCCGGCCCTCGTGAGCGTCGCCGCCCAACTCGAATCCGCCCGCCCCTGGACCCTCCGCGTCCCACCCCTGTCCGCCGTTTGAGGCGCTGGGGCACCTCCCGGCGGTAGCCGGGGGAG
>NZ_JZWV01001300.1 GCF_000966975.1 Streptomyces katrae
GGGCACCTCCCGGCGGTAGCCGGGGGAGGGTCTGTGGGCGGAGCTCCCTGGGGTCAGGCGGGGTCTTCCCGGAGCGGGGGCGCAGGCGGGGGAACCGGGAGGAAGCGGCCTGCTTTCAGGGTGAGTTGGCTCGAGAAGTACGCCGCCGCGTCCGGCCGCATCCGCGCCAGCGCCACCATCCCGGTGATGATGACGTCGCACACCTCGTCGTGCACGTCCTCCCAGCTGTGCGACCGCCCCTTCCGCGGGTTCGACCCGGTCGCCCCGATCACCGCCTGCGCGGCCTCCCCGAACTCCTCGCCGATCTTCAGCACTTGCAGCACATGGCTCTGCGGCGGCACCACCCCCCGCTCGGCGGCCGCCGCCTCGAAACGGGCGGCGAGGGCCCGGACCGTCTCCCAGTCGGCGGACCCGGCCGCCTCGACCGGCCCGTCCCCACCCCGGAGTTGCTCCGTCATCGGCCGTCACCCCTGTCCTCCCGGAAGCGACGAGCCTACCCCTCCCGGCCCGTTCCCCGCCCGTCCCCGAACCGCCGCCACACCGCCGGCCCCGAACTGATCAGCACCGTCAGGGCCACCGCCGCGGCCACGCCCTTCCACGGCTCGGAGAACAGCGAGCCGCCCAGGATCCCGATCAGCCCGTACGTCGCCGCCCAGGCCAGGCAGGCGGGCGCGTCCCCCCGGGCGAACCGCCGCAGCGGCAGCCCGCCCAGGAG
>NZ_JZWV01001301.1 GCF_000966975.1 Streptomyces katrae
ACCAGGAGGCAGGCCAGCATGACCGGGATCCGGCCCGCCGGAACCGGCCGCGACAGCACCAGCACCAGTACCCGGTGCTCCTCCAGCCGCACCCGCGCCCGCTCCAGCCGCTCCGGCGCGGCCCGCCGGCGCAGGGACTCCAGCAGGCGCGAACCGCCCCGCGAGCGCACCCCGCGCTGCCCCAGCCAGTACAGGGCGAGGTCCCCGGTGAAGGCCGCCAGTGCCGCCACCCCGATCACCACCAGCACCCCCAGCGGCAGCGTCCGCTGATGGAACGCCACCACCGCCGCCGAACTCACCAGCGCCCCCGTCGGGATCACCGGCACCAGCGCCCCCAGCGCCACCAGAACGAACAACGCCGGGTAGCCCACCGCCCGCTGGGTGGTCTCCGGCGGCACCCGCCCCACCACCTCCGCAGCCCCCAGCCACCACACCGTCACGGCAGCCGCACCCGCTCCCCGTGCGCCGGGACCCGCACCGCCACCTTCGGCGCGAGCACCCCCGCCAGCCGGGCGAACTCCCCGCCCGGCGCATGGAACTCGTGCGGCCGCACCGCGTCCATGCCGATCGGCCAGTAGGTCCCGTAGTGCACCGGCACCGCCGCCAGCGGCGCCAGCCCCACCAGCGCCCGCGCCGCCGCCCCCGCGTCCAGGTGCCCGGGACCCAGGTACGGCCCCCAGCCGCCCACCGGCAGCAGGGCCACGTCCACCGGCCCGGTCTCCTCGGCCATCGTGTCGAACGGTCCCGTGTCCCCGGCGAAGTACGTCCGGGCCGCGCCCTGGACCACGTACCCCAGCGCCCGCACCCGCTGCGGCCCGAACGGCACCCTCCGCCCGTCGTGCCGCGCGCTCACCGCCCGCACCCGTACGCCCTCCCCGACGCCGACCTCCTCGCCCGGGACCACCTCCGTCACCACCAGGCCCCGCGCCCGCGCCAGCCGCGCCAGCCCCGGCACCGCCCGGCCCGCCCCGCACCGCCTCCGCCTCGGCCGCCTCCGGCGGCGGCACCGCCCCACGACGGCGCCGCAGGTGCGCGAACCGCCGGGCGAACAGCGGATCCGTCAGCACCCGCACCCCCGAGTCCCGCACCGTGCAGGTGGCGTGCCCCCACCAGGTGATCTCTACCGGCACCCCCGCACCCCCTTCCCTGGTCCCCGTCCCCGTCCCCGTCCCCGTCGAGCCTAGGCATTCCCCGGCCGGTTCGCCTGGAAGCGGAACTCGGCGGCCCCCTCCTCCCCGGGCCCGGATCGGAGTAGGGTCGGGCGCCATGGATGCGCTGCGCGTGGCCGCGATCGCCAGCCTGGCCCCGCTCGAAGAACTCGATGCCGACCCCTTCGCCGTGGACACCCGGAGCCAGCACGCCATGTGCGCGCGCTGGGCCGCCGCACAGGGCTACGTGGTCACCCGGCAGCTGCTCCTCTACGGACTGCGGGCAGACCACTGCGGGCTCTGGCGCGACGTGGACGCCGGCCAGGTCGACCTGTTCGTCGCCCCCAACCCGCGGGTCCTGGCCCGCGCGCTGCGCTCCGTCGAGGAGTTCACCGCCGAGTGCGCGCGGCGCGGCGTCCGCCTGGAGACGGCCGGACTCGACGAGCCGCGCTACACCCCCGCCATGAAGGCCGAGGTGCACCGCAGGCTGTCCATGCCGACCGCCGGCTACGACGGCACCTGAGGACCGGGGACCGGGAAACCGGGCCGCCCGGCCTCGTACTCCCGTGCGCCATCCGTGACGACCGGCCTCCCGGGCCGCCCTGTGCGACGCTGGCGAGGGGACCGCGGGCGGGGCGCGGGCCCGGGGGCACCCCGGGGCGGGGGCGGACACGAGGCAGGTGCGTCATGGCGCGGTGGCGAGGGTGTTGGCGGGCCGCGGGCGGCGCGCTGGTGCGGGTGCTCCTGGTGTGGGCGGTGTCCACGCTCACCCTGCTCGTGCTCGCCCGGATCCTGCCCGACTTCCGTCTCCAGTCGGCCGACGGCGACAGCGTCACCCGCGTCGGGCTGACCGCCGCCTGGGGCGCCGGCGCCTTCGGCCTGCTGACCGCCCTGGTCTGGCCGGTCGTCGTACGGGCCCTGCTGCTGGTGCCCGCGCTGGTGCTCGGGCTGCTCGTCTTCTTCCTCAACGGCTCCCTGCTCCTCATGGCCCTCAGCCTGATCCCCGACGACCGCGGGGCGGCCGCCGCCCCCCAGACGGCGGTGGTCGTCGCCGCGGTGATGTCCGCCGTCGCCTCGGCCACCTCCACCGCCCTCGCGGTCCGCGACGACGAGGCGTACCGCCGCCGGCTGTACCGGCTGGCCGCCCGGCGCCGCCGCCGGCGCGGCCCGCCCCCGGGCGGCGGCCCGGGGCTGGTCTTCCTCCAGCTCGACGGGGTCGGCTACGGGGTGCTGCGCAGGGCGGCCGCCGACGGGCTGATGCCGACGGTGGCCGGCTGGCTGGAGCACAGCCACCGGGTCATGCCCTGGCGCACCGACTGGTCCAGCCAGACCGGCGCCAGCCAGCTGGGCATCCTGCACGGCTCCAACCACGACGTGCCGGCCTTCCGCTGGTACGAGAAGGACACCGGCGAGGTGATGGTCTGCAACCGGCCCACCAGCGCCGCCGAACTCCAGCGCCGGGCCGTGGCGCGCACCCGGGACGGCGGGCTGCTCAGCCTGGACGGGGCCAGCCGGGGCAACCTGTTCAGCGGGGGCGCCGACCAGCTGGCGCTGGTGCTCTCGGTCGCGGCCCGGCGCGGCCGCGCCAACCGCTCCCGGGCCGGCTACTTCGCGTACTTCTCCGACCCGGCCAACGCCGTCCGCACCGCGCTGTCCTTCGTCGCCGAGGCGGGCCGGGAGGTCGGCCAGTCGCTGCGCTCGCGGCTGCGCGCCGAGCACCCCCGGGTGGCGCGCGGCGGGCTGTACCCGCTGATCAGGGCCTTCGCGACGGTCGTCGAGCGGGACGTGGTGGTCTCGGCGGTGATCGGGGACCTGCTCGCGGGCCGGTCGGCCGTCTACGCGGACCTGGTGGCCTACGACGAGGTCGCCCACCACTCCGGCCCGCACGGCCGGGACACCGACCGGGTGCTCGCCCGGCTCGACCGGAGCCTCGCGCTGATCGCCCGGGTCGCCGAGCACGCCCCGCGCGAGTACCGGTTCGTCCTGCTGTCGGACCACGGCCAGAGCCCGGGGGAGACCTTCCTCAGCCGCTACGGGCTCGCCCTGGAGGACCTCGTCCGCGCGGGCTGCGGCCTCCCCGTCTCCCGCCGGGCCGGCCGCACCCGCAGCGGGGCCGAGGCCCGGGCGGCGGTGCTGGCGGCCCTGCACCGGCCCGTGGAGGAGGACGGGGAGGAGGCCCGGTCCGGTTCGGGATCCGACCCGGTGGTGCTGGCCTCGGGCAACCTGGGGCTGATCTCCTTCCCCGACCTGCCGGGCCGGGCCACGCGCCGGCGGATCGAACGGGCGTACCCCGCCCTGCTCCCCACCCTGGCGGGCCACCCGGGGGTGGGCTTCCTGCTGGTCGACGGGGAGGTGCTGGGCCCCGGCGGGGCCTCGGCGCGGCTCGACGTACCGGGGGCGGCGGAGGAGCTCCTCGCCGCGTTCGGGCCGGGCGCGGCGGACGCGGTGCGCCGGACGGACTCCTTCCCGCACGTCGCCGATGTCATGGTCAACTCCGCGTACGACCCCCGCGCGGGGACCGTGCACGCCTTCGAGGAGCAGATCGGCTCGCACGGCGGCCTGGGCGGGGAGCAGGGGCGCCCCTTCCTGATGTGGCCCACGGACCTTTCGCAGCCGGATCCGGAGCTGGTGGGCGCCGAAGCCGTCCACGAGGTCCTGCGCCGCTGGCTGCGCGAGCACGACGGCCCCCAGGTTCCCCTGCCCGCCCTGCCCGCCATGACGCCGCTGCCGGAGGACTCACGGCCGGACGATCATCGGCCGCAGGATCGTCGGCTGGAAGCCGATTCGAGCGGAACCCTTCCGTCCGCACCGGGTCCGGTGCCGGACGAAACCCGGTGATTTGGCGCGGCCTCCCCCGTGGTCGACCATGTGTTCCACCTGCCCACCATGTGAGACATCCAGAGGCGCACCACCGATGACCAGCACCGCAGCCCCGCCCGTCGAGGAAAGCACCGCCCCCGGGGCCGACGGAACCCGAGCGCCGCTCACGTCCGGACGGGGACCCGCGCCGGCCGACCGGCACACCCGCCGCTTCGGCCTCCCCGTCGCCATCTGCCTCGTCATGGGCAACGTCATCGGCGGCGGGATCTTCCTGCTCCCGGCCTCGGTCGCGCCCTTCGGCACCATCAGCCTCCTGGCCTTCGCCGTCCTGACCGTCGGCGCCATAGCCCTCGCCCTGGTCTTCGGCCGCCTCGCCGAGCGCCACCCGCAGACCGGCGGCCCCTACGTCTACGTACGCGCCGCCTTCGGCGACTTCGCGGGCTTCCTCGCCGCGTACAGCTACTGGATGACCGCCTGGGTCTCCAACGCCGCCCTCGCC
>NZ_JZWV01001302.1 GCF_000966975.1 Streptomyces katrae
GTCTCCAACGCCGCCCTCGCCGTGGCCTCCGTCGGCTACCTCGCCGTGCTCTTCCCGGCGGTCGGGGACCACAAGTGGTCGATGTGCCTGGCCGCCCTCGCCGTGCAGTGGCTGCCGGCCCTCTCCAACCTGGCCGGCACCCGGTACGTGGGCGCGGTCCAGGTGGTCGCGACCGTCCTCAAGCTGGTCCCGCTGCTGCTCGTCGCCGTCGGCGGGCTCTTCTTCTTCGACCCGGCCAACCTCGGCCCGTTCCAGGCCACCGGCCAGAGCCCGGTCGGCGCGGTCTCCGCGTCCGCCGCGATCCTGCTCTTCAGCTACATCGGCGTCGAGTCCGCCGCGGTCAGCGCCGGCGAGGTCCGCGACCCGGCCCGCAACGTCGGCCGGGCCACCGTCCTCGGCACCGTCGGCGCGGCCACCGTCTACCTGCTCGGCACCCTCGCCGTCTTCGGCCTGGTCGGCCACGACAAGCTGGTCTCCTCCGGGGCCCCCTTCACGGACGCCGTCGACGCGATGTTCGGCGGCACCTGGGGCGGCACCCTGGTCGCCGGCGCCGCCGTGATCTCGATGGTCGGCGCCCTCAACGGCTGGACGCTGCTCAGCGCGCAGACCCCGTACGCGGCCGCCAAGGACGGGCTCTTCCCGAAGGTCTTCGAGAAGAAGCAGCGCGGCGTCCCGGTGGCCGGCGTCCTCGTCACGGTCGTCATGGCCTCGGCCCTGACCGTCTGGAACTACGTCGCGGGCTCCGCGGCCGTCTTCGACGCACTGGTCCTGATCACCACCTTCACCGCGACCGTCCCGTACCTGCTCTCCACCGCCGCCCAGCTGTACTTCCTGGCCTCGGGGCAGTCGGGGCGGGTCCGGCGCGGGCAGCTGGTCCGCGACGCCGTCCTGGCCGGCCTGGCCTTCGCCTTCTCGATGTGGCTGGTCGCCGGTTCCGGGTACGCGGCCGTCTACCAGGGCGTGCTGTTCCTCTTCGCCGGTGTCCTGGTCTACGCCCTGATGTCCGCCCGCAAGCGCCGCGCGGCCGCCTGACCGCGGAGGGCCGTCACCCGGACGGCCCATCCCGGATGCCGCCGCCACCACGCCGGGGGATTCTGTGGCCATCGACCGTCGCCACCCACAGACGAGGACCGCGCCATGTCCCAGATCCGGCGTATCGGCGTCATGACCGGGGTCGCAGCCCTGCTGCTGGCCGGCACCGCGTGCTCGGCGGACCGCACCACGGTGGGCACGCTCACCTTCAGGGGCCACGACTCGCCCGTGGAGGTCAGCTACGCCAACACCTCCGTGCAGGGCTGCCACCGCATCGGCATTCCGCACGGGGCCACGCACGTCGCCAACAACACCCTCGTCGACGTGATCCTGTACCGGACGCCGGACTGCCGGCACGGCCAGCAGGAGGACGGGATCTACGTCGCGACCACCCTGTCGAACGTGACGGCCCCCTCCAGCCTGCCGTGGCGCAGCTGGAGCGTCGTCCACTGACCCCTCCCGGCCGGGCCCCCCCCGGGAACGACGGAGCCCCCGGCCAGGCGGCCGGGGGCTCCGTGCGTGTCCGGTGCGGATCAGTCCAGGTAGTCGCGCAGCACCTGGGAGCGCGACGGGTGGCGCAGCTTCGACATGGTCTTGGACTCGATCTGGCGGATGCGCTCACGGGTGACCCCGTACACGCGGCCGATCTCGTCCAGCGTCTTCGGCTGGCCGTCGTTGAGGCCGTAGCGCATGGAGACCACGCCCGCCTCGCGCTCCGAGAGCGTGCCCAGGATCGACTGGAGCTGCTCCTGGAGGAAGGTGAAGGACACCGCGTCCGCGGGCACGACCGCCTCGGAGTCCTCGATGAGGTCACCGAACTCGCTGTCGCCCTCCTCACCCAGGGGGGTGTGCAGGGAGATCGGCTCACGGCCGTACTTCTGGACCTCGATGACCTTCTCCGGGGTCATGTCGAGCTCCTTGCCCAGCTCCTCCGGGGTGGGCTCGCGGCCCAGGTCCTGGAGCATCTGGCGCTGCACACGGGCGAGCTTGTTGATGATCTCGACCATGTGCACGGGGATGCGGATGGTGCGGGACTGGTCGGCCATGGCACGCGTGATCGCCTGCCGGATCCACCAGGTCGCGTACGTGGAGAACTTGAAGCCCTTGGTGTAGTCGAACTTCTCCACGGCGCGGATCAGACCGACGTTGCCCTCCTGGATCAGGTCCAGGAAGAGCATGCC
>NZ_JZWV01001303.1 GCF_000966975.1 Streptomyces katrae
ACGAGGATCTCCAGCTCGCGCTTGAACGCGGGCTTGTGGTCCTCCTCCTCTTCGAGCTTGTACTCGGAGAACAGACCCGCCTCGATGCGCTTGGCGAGCTCGACCTCCTGCTCGGCGTTGAGCAGCGGCACCTTTCCGATGAGCTTGAGGTAGTCCTTGACCGGGTCGGCGGTGGCGCCGGCCACCATCACCGTCTGCGCCGGGGCGTCGTCCTCGTCCTCGTCGGACAGCACGAAGCCCTGGCCGCCCGCCTTGGGGGCCTCCTCCTCGGTCTCGTCGGCGAGGTCCTCGACGGCCCAGTCCTCACCCTCGACGACCGGGTTCTCGGCGTCGTCGGCGTCCTTGGCGGTCGTCTTCTTCGCGGCGGTCTTCTTGGTGGCCGTGGCCTTCTTGGCCGCGGTCTTCTTGACCGTGCGCTTCTTGGGCTCGGCGGCGGCCTCGGCCGACACCTCCTCCGCGGCGGCGGCCGACGGAGCGGATATCGCCGCGGCGGCGGCCGGGGCGGCGGCGACCGATGCCTTGCGCGCGCCGATGGGGCGCGGCGCGGCGGCCGCCTTCTTGGTCACGGTGCGGGCCGGGGCGGCGGCTGCCTTGCGGGGCTTCTTGGCAGGAGCCTTCGTGGCGGGGGCGGCGCTGACGTGGAGGGCGACACCCTCCTCGTCCAGGACCTGGTTCAGGCTGCGCAGGACCCGCTTCCACTGGTCCACCGGGATGCGGCCGGCCTCGAAGGCCTGGCGCACATCGTCACCGTTGATGTGACCCTGCTCGCGGCCGCGCTCGACGAGCGCGACGAGGGCCTCCGATTCGGCGATCTCCGGAGGGAACGTACGGGACGGGCTGAGCGACACAAGGAGCCTCTCGTTGCGAACAGATAAGGGTGGGCGGAATCATCGCGCGGACTCGGGAAACAGTCCCCAGGGGGGCTGTATTCCGGGGCCGCGCGAGGACACCTGTCGGTTCATCGGCTGCCCGAGTCGATTCGTTACGCGCTGAATTGAGTGACCTGCGCCACGCTGTGTCCGGGCAACCGTTCCGGCGTGGATCCGTCCGCGCCGGACCCGTGCCGGATCCGTGCCGCGCGCGCACGCCCCCGCATCAGTCCGGCTTGCGGGCCTCGATGAGGAAACGGGCGGTGTGCGCGACGAACGGGCCCTCCCGCTCGATCCGTTCGTGGAGCTCGCGCAGCCGGTCCCGGTAGTGCCCGACCGTGAAGCCGGGAACCATCCAGATCACCTTCCTCAAGAAGTAGATCACGGCTCCGATGTCGTGGAACTCCGTACGCAGCCGCTCGGAGCGCAGGTCGACCACCTCCAGGCCCGCCTTCCGCGCGTCGGCCACCGCGTCGTCGGGGTGCCGGGCGCGCCGGACCTCCTCCGGCTGCGGGCCGAGGAAGTACTCGACGAGCTCGAAGACGCTCGCCGGGCCGACCTGCTGCGAGAAGTACGTGCCGCCCGGGGTCAGCACCCGGGCGATCTCCTCCCACCAGATGGTCACCGGGTGCCTGCTGGCCACCAGCTCGAAGGCATCGGAGCCGAACGGCAGCGGCGGCTCGTCGGTGTCGGCGACCACCACGGCGCCCAGCGGGTGCAGCAGCCGGGTCGCCTTCTCGATGTTCGGCGGCCAGGACTCCGTGGCGGCCGTCAGCGGCGGCAGCGGGCCCGCCCCCGCCAGGACCTCGCCGCCGCCCGTCTGGATGTCCAGGGCGGAGCGGACCCGGGCCAGGCGCTCGGCCAGCATCCCCTGGTAGCCCCAGGAGGGCCGCTGCTCGGTGGCCCGGCCGTCGAGCCAGGAGAAGTCCCAGCCGTCCACCGACACGGATTCCGCCTCGGCGACGAGATGGTCGAAGGTGCGCGTCATGTCTCGATCGTCCCAGGACGGGCGCGGGTCATCCACCGGATAACCGGACCGGACGGGGTCGACTACAGTGGGAGCAGGGCCGTGACTGGCGTTCGGGTGGATCACCACCGGGGAGCGGCCCGGCGTACGCACCTCCCCGTACGTCGACTGCCGCGCGCCTGGGCGAACCGCGATCAGCGAACAGCGATCCGCAGCGACGTTCAGGAGACCCCGTGACGACTGCCCCCTCGGCCACCGCCCAGCTCATGGACGGCACCGCCCTCGCCCGCCGCATCTCCGAGGAGACCGCCGCCCTCGCGGCGAAGATCACCGAGCGCACCGGCACCGCCCCCTGCCTGGCCACCGTCCTGGTCGGCGAGGACCCCGCGTCCGTGACCTACGTGCGCATGAAGCAGAACCGCTGCACCAAGGCCGGGATCACCTCCCGGCACGTGGCGCTGCCGGCCGAGACCACCACCGAGGAGCTCGTCGCCACGATCACGGCCCTCTCCGAGGACCCGGAGATCAGCGGCATCCTGCTCCAGCACCCGGTCCCGCACCACATCGACGAGCGGGCCGCCTTCGAGGCCATCGCCCCCGGCAAGGACGTCGACGGGGTCACCATGCACTCCTTCGCCGCCATGGGCTTCGGCCTGCCCGGCTTCGTCTCCTGCACCCCCGGCGGCATCATGCGCCTGCTCGCCGAGTACGACGTGGACCTCACCGGCAAGCACGCCGTCGTGGTCGGCCGCAGCGCGATCCTGGGCAAGCCCGCCGGGATGCTGCTGCTGGAGCAGAACGCCACCGTCACCTACTGCCACTCCCGCACCCAGGACCTGTCTTCGATCGTCCGCCAGGCCGACGTGCTGGTCGCCGCCGTCGGCAAGGCCGAGTTCATCCGGGGCGAGGACATCAAGCCGGGCGCGGTCGTCCTGGACGCCGGCTACAACGAGGGCAACGTCGGCGACGTCCACTTCGAGTCGGCCGCCGCCCGGGCCTCCCTGATCACCCCGGTGCCCGGCGGTGTGGGCCCCATGACCATCGCGGTCCTGCTGGAGCAGACCGTCCACGCCGCGGCCGCCCAGGCCGGCCTGGACCTCGCGGACCTCTGAGCCCGCCCGGCTCCCGCGCCCCGCGAGCGCCCCGGCCCCCTGCGGTCCGGGGC
>NZ_JZWV01000169.1 GCF_000966975.1 Streptomyces katrae
GACCTCCGAGCGGTACTCCTCCCACTCCTGCTTCTTGTTGCGGAGGAAGTCATGCGAGGCACCGATGATCTGTGGCCTCTCCTGCAACGTCGCAACTGGCGGGGGTTTTGAAGGTCAGGCTCGGTCGACGTTGGTCACCCTGGGCCGCCCTCTGACGGCCCAGGGACGGCCCCAAGGGAACGCCCTTCAGTCTTCCTGCATTAGTCGAACATGGGCTGCCGAGCTCATCGTCACTTGCCCTCAGGCGGTCAGCAGTCTGCTCCCTGAGGGCCTTCGACAACGAAGCGGCAGGCCGCCAGCCCAAGCGGCGCGAGCCCAAGGAACGTGGCTCCGGCGCCTCCCAGGACCAGCTTGACCTCAACCCCCACCAGGAAGAGGACGAAGCCGGCGCCAATCGCCACCGACAGACTCGCCAGCAGAACGATCGCAAGCCAAACGCCCCGACCCGCCGCTGTGTTGATGCTCATGCACCCCTCCTTCCCGGTGCTGCTGGGCACCGGGCTCGCCATCTAAAGCGGCCCACCCGGGCCGCTAAGCCGAAGGTGACAGAGACAAATCAGCAGGTCAAAGCACCTCTAGACCCTTCCTGCTGGTGAAGTGAGTGTCTCCTGATGGACAGATGGCGCTGCACTGCGGTAGATACTGCGTAGTTGCTCAGTAGCCCGTAGACGCTGCTGAAGGAAAGGGAGGAACTGCCCATGTACAGCAGCGAACCCCTGGCACTGCTGAACCCCCGGTCTCTCCTGCAAGAAGGTAAGGAACCTTGCTGACGCCCGAGCAACTCATCGCCACCGAAGCACTAAACAAGGCTGTGGATAAGGCGCTGCGTCACGGCCGCGTGTCCTTCGCCCCCAGCTTCGTCAGGTCACGGGAGGCGAGCACCCTCCCTCCTCTTGCCAGGCTGATCCGAGGCGGGCGAGGAGGCGAGGTGCGGCTGAAGCTCTACCTGTGCATGGTGATGATGGCCACCGCCGAGCCGTTCGACATCAAGCGCCCTCCGACACCGCAAACCTGGTGCCGGCGCCTGGCATTGCCTGCAGATTCGGGCCCCCGCCGAGTCACCAGCAATATGAAATGGCTCGCAGAGAATGGCTTCATTGAACTTGGCCCCCGGCGCGGCTACGCCCCTCCCACTATCCAGCTCCTACCTCTTGACGGAGAGGGTGAGGCTTTCGAGCGCGCCAGCCTCAAGGGAAGGTACGTAGGAATACCAATCGAGTTTTGGCGAAACGGCTGGCTTCTAGCCCTCAACGCGACCACGATCGCCCTACTTTTCGCACTTCTCGAATCCCAAGGAGGGCACTCGGAGCCTCGGTACGTACCGAGGCAACGGCGTGAATCCTACGGGTTCTCACACAACACGTGGACTGAGGCTCGCAAGCACCTTGAAAGTCACGGGCTTCTCGCCGTGACTCGCACACCGCAAGGCAGCGACTTCGACTATCAAAGGCTACGCAATTCCTACTGGATTAACGAGTCGCGATTCTCCGAAATGCCCGGATCGCCATCCGGATCGAACCCCACAGCGACAGAGAAGGACGAGTGGAACCCCTTCGGGTGATTCTGGAACCTGAAGCTAGGAAGAGCCACGATCACAGAAGTCATGGCCCTCTCGACGCACCAACAGGCCCCTATCCAGCACCCGTCAGAGCGGTACCTGAAGGACCATAGCTGATAGTTGCCGGTTACCCCAGCCGCCCTCCCGCAACCCTGGCACGGCCCGGAAATCCCTGCCGGCGATCCACGGGCAAGAAGGAGCCTCTTCAGGCAGCCTGCCCATTCCAATCATCCAAGTGATCTCGGGCGACATCCAAAAATGCGACCAAGGCGTTGGTTGCCGCACCCAGACTTGCCTGCACCTCGGCGTGCCGGACGATCGGGCGGTCCGTGATAATCGTCAACGGGATGTCCGGGTGATCCACTGGAATGAAGCTGCTCTGCGTGAGACTCACATACTCGGCAAGATCGGACATGGCATCAGTGCATTTATCCAGCACGCCGTACGCTGCATCAGCGACGATCTTGGGTCCTGCAATGCGAACGCGTACAGCAGCGTCGCCAATTATGTCAGCCAATGCGAGCATCTCTACCTGACCGGGCAGTGTCCCTCTGTCGTCAGAGTCAAAGTTGATATTGTAGCTCCGGACAGCATTGGACATGTCTTGCGCACCGCTGATCATGGCGCGTACGGAGGTAGCGAATCCGTGACAAGCTTCCATTCGCGTCTCACGCACAGCCTTGCCATAAGCGTCTGCACCAGTCCGAGCAGCCGCGCCGACAGCTCCGCGGCTGGAGAGCCTCGCGGCAAGGAATGATCCAACCACCCCAAGGAGAGCGCCGGCGACGGCTGCCGCCGCCGCGATCCACGCCGTAGCAGTGTCGTCTGCCGCTAAGTATGAGTAGGGCATGCGGACCATGATCGGCGCATCCACCTGACCAGCGCAGTGGAATCCCGAAAGAGCCAGCAGATAGCTTGCCTAGACTCACACTCCTTCAGTGAGCTCCACCCAGACGCTCGGGCACAACCGTCCGGGGGCGACCGAGGCCCGGCTCGCGGAACTCTTCCTTCCGAGCCACGAGTTGGACAGACCACTAGGGCTTGTCGGTGGAGCCGTCTAGGCTCTGAGCATGACGAATGAGGGCCAGCCGATCGAACCGGGCCACATCTACACCCGCGCTGAGATCCGCAGGGTGTTCGGGGGAAGCCCGTACGGAGGCATCTGCCCGTCGACAACCTCGCCGAGCGTGGTTCTCTACTCCGACCCATCAGTCGGCGAAGCGTTTGGCTACCACGATGGCTGGCTGGGCGAAGCAGACGCAGGCGGGCCGATCTTCGAGTACACAGGCGCTGGGCTCTCGGGCGATCAAGGGTTCGCCGGCGCTGGTGGAGCCGGCAACGCGGCCGTGTTGCGCCACGAGCAGAGCGGGCGAGCCCTGCACTTGTTCGTGCGTCACGGAAAGGTGGAGGGCACGAGCACGAAGACACACCGATACGTCGGGCGCTTCACCCTTGATTCCGTCCAGCCGTTCGTGCCGCGGCAGGGCAAGGGCGCGGACGGGCAGCTTCGGACTGCCATCGTGTTCCGCCTCCGGCCGATCGATAGCGTGGAGCCTTCGCCAGCTGATGACTTGGAGCCAGCGCCGAGCACCTCAGCCGAGTTCGTACCTCGCGCCATTACCGTCGAAATGCTCCAGGCTGCGGCCGTGACGAGAACAGTCCTCACTACACACTCGATGGGCTCAATGTCAGGGCAGAGCCTGGCGGCCGCCGCAAGAGGCAAGCTTGTTGGCGTCGAAGCGTTCAAGACGCCGAAGGCCACGCGGTCTGCCGTTCCAGAGACCGTGATCCTCCGCAATGAAGCTCTTCTCGTGGATCGCTACGTCGCCCATCTCGAAGCACGAAATCACGTGATCGGCGCATTCCAGATCAGGGTGAAGGGCGCAACCTCCACTCTGCGAACGGATCTATACGACGCGACCGACCATGTTCTTTATGAGGCCAAGGGGTCAGTTTCCCGCATAAACGCAAGGATGGCCATGGGGCAGCTGCTTGACTACCGGCGCCACGTGAGGACCGAACAGCATCCTTACCCGCCGAAATGCGCAATCCTGCTCCCGGAAGCCCCCGACGAGGACATTGCCAATTACTTCCTAAGTCACGACATCTCAATTGTGCATGCCGTGAACGGCGGAGGATTCGTCAGCATCATATAAAGCAAGTCCCGCCCACCTCAGGTGAGCGGGTCTTCACTCTAAGAAAAATCCCATTTCCTGCTGAACGTCCCAAGCATGCCACTGCCCGCGTAAGGAATCAGGTCCAACGGCTTCATCCAGGCTTCAGAGAAATGCACATTTAGATGTAGCGCGAGAGGGAGCAGGAGATCCTGATCCTTCCATACGTCAATTTGGGCAAGCGAGACTCCACTGTAAGGGGAACGCTCAAGCAAGCCCAGCGGGCTCACCCACTGAAGATGCCCCTTCCCGAGGACCCACACACTATCCGGCCAGTCCATCGGCGCTCGCGAAGAGCACCATTCCATTAGGTGGTTCCCGAGGGTCTCCAGGCTAAGCCCCTCATAGGCCACAATTATCCCAGACGTGGGATAATGATCGTAGGTATTTCCGTACGCCGAGGTGGTGCGGCGAATTGGGCCAGTCTCGGGCCGGTAGGCGGCTTTCGGTAGGCGCCGTGCAGCACTGATCTTCTCGCACGCATCGATCAGGTCCGCCTTGTCCAGCCTGGTCTTTACCTCAATTACACCGTACACACACTCATTAGGAAGGATTCGATACCCTTCCAGGGTGGTAAAAGGTGGGGCGCCCCTATCAACGACCACAATGTCGCCCTGGCGCGAGGTTTCCCCCGTAACCGAGATGATTTCAGCATTATGAATGGCCTCGACGTGCGCCGGCAGATAATTTGCGAGAAATTTCGTAACGAGAACTTCACGGGAAGTCCCAGCCTCGCCACTGTGCTTAAATTCTCGCGACTGTTCAAAGTCGGCGCGCATCTGCTTGGCGACCGAACTGAGGATTCTGCCGAGTTTTTCCTGAGTCACGCCTAGATCGTAAGTCAGCTACGCCCGATTAGGGTAGGCGTTTGCGCGAGCGCCTTCGCGGCAGCCCGGACAGCCTGGATCGAAGCAACCCGGCTGTCACCGGCAAAATCTCATTGGGAACCGAATAGGTGGGAGTTCACCGCCCGGGCCATGTCGGCGAGCTCCAGCAGTTCCAGGACCTCGGTGCCGGCCTCGCGGAGGGTCTCCACTCCCACGCAGTCGGCCACCAGAAGACTCGGCTCCCGCCACGCGATGACTACTCGGCGGATTGGGGAGCGGAGGATCAGTTGGGTGCATGTGAGGGGGCGGGAGCGGCGTTCCGAGCAGGGTTCCAGGGTGCTGTAGATGGTGGCGCCGGCCAAGCGCGGGTCGTCCGCCGGAAGCTTGGACAGGGCCGATTCCTCGGCGTGGACGTGGGCGTCCGTCTCGCGCGAGTAGCCGTGGGCCAGTTCCTCGCCGTCGGCGCTCACGATGATGGCGCCGACCGAGAACGCGCCTTCTGCCGGCGGGCACTTGCGGGAGAGCTCGATGGCTCGCTCCATCCAGGTCACATCATCTGCGTGCTTCACGCGGTCCCTCCTGCTTGGGCAGGTAGCGGAGCAGGACCACGTCGCCGATGGTGGTGGCCTCGGCGAGGCGCATCCGGCGGGTGGAGCCGCCCGGGTAGCTGGCGGGGTTCAGGAAGCGGGGGGCGCCGGGGTCGCCGACGACCAGGGGGGCGATGGCGAGGTGGATCTCGTCGGCCAGGCCCTGGGAGAGGAACGCCGTGTGGATCTGGCCTCCGCCCTCCACCATCAGCCGCTCTATACCGCGAGCGCCGAGGTCGTCCAGCAGGGCGCCGAAGTCGATGGTCGGGCCTGTGGAGACCACATCTGCGAGGCCAGCGAGCGTCTCTTGGAGCTTCTCCTCGCCCGCGTCTGTGGTGTAGGCGAGCTTGTCCCCGCCGTGGTGCCAGAACTTCAGGTCGGCGTCCAGGTCCCCGCTCGCTGAGATGGTCACCTTGAGCGGGTAGGCGGGCTTCCCCGCGGCCACCCGGGCCTCGCGTCGCTCCTCGCTGTTGACCAGCAGTCGGGGGTTGTCAGACCGCATCGTGCCGGCGCCGATCAGGATGGCGTCGGACTCAGCGCGCACCTGGTCTACGCGGTCAAAGTCCTCGCTGTTGCTCAGCAGGAGCCGCGTCGTGCTGGTGTCATCGATGTAGCCGTCCACGGATGTGGCCACGCTCAGCAGGACGTACGGGCGGGGCATCGGGTCTCCTTCGTTGCTGGTCGGTGCTGAGGGGGTCAGGTCAGGCCTGGCGGAGTACGGCGTCGGTCAGCGCGTCTCTGAAGTCGCTCACGCCAGGGACCGTACGCCATTGATCAAGAATGCCGTCGAGCTGGGCCAGCTCCCGAGAGATCCGGTCCGAGCCGGTCTCCTTCGCAATGCTGAGGGCTTGCAGGCCGACGACCGCCGCCCGCTCCGCCTCCCCCGCCCTTGCCAGGGAGACGGCCTCCCGGCCCAGGTAGACACCGCGGTCGCGGTGGTAGCCGGCGGGCAGTCGGCTGATGGCGTTCCGGAAGCCCTCGGCCGCCGCTCGGTGGTCGCCCAGTGCCGCGAGGCTGTGCGCCCGTTGTACGTCGATGTATGCCGCGTCCAGCCACACGCCCCACGGGGAACTGGGATCCGGGTCCATGATGGCGTGGAGCTCCAGGGCGTGTTCGTACGCACGCTGAGCCGACAGCGGGTCGTTCCTCAGGGCGTGCCCGTGTGCCCCGTACGTCGCAGCCACGGCGGCCAGGCGGCTTCGCGGAACGGCGCGGTCTTCCGCCGCTTCCGCTACGTCCACCGCCTCGATCGGGTCGTTCATGTCTCCGGCGAGCTGGCTGCGGCGCGCCAGGATATACGTGGTGAGCTCGTCGTCTCCCGCCATGTGCGAGGCCTCCAAGGCCTCCCGCATCCAGTGCTGGGCAGCGCGGAAGTCCCCAAGGTCCTGGTAGAGCCAGCCGCACAGTTCGGAGTACTGGGTCTGAAGCTGGAGGAGCTGCCGGCGGTCGGTTCCGCGGCGGTCCACCCGTAGTTCCTTGATGGCGGCGATCTGCTGCTGGACAGTTGGTATCACTCGATGCGGCCCGAACAGGTTGTCGTTGTCGATCAACACCCTTCGGGTGGCCTGGAGGAGCTCGATCGGGTCGGCCCCGGACGCGACGAGATCCGCGCGAGGGGCGGGAGCCGCTGCCGCCGAGAGGTTGGGGGTTGCGGCTATCGCCGCGCCTGCGCCGAGCGCGCCAATCAGAGCCCTTCGGGACAGCGACACGAAGATGATCCTTCCGTCATCGGAACGTACGGGGACTGACATCCCCTCCTCCGACGGTGCCTGAATTTCCGATTCCCCAGCCAGGGCCACAGAGGCTTTGGCCACATGAGGCCCTCGATTAGCCACATCCCCCTTGGGGAGGGCCTCAAGGCTGACTCCTTCGAGGATCGAGGTGTGGAGCCGGACGAGCGACCCGCTCGCCCCGAGAGCATCGTCGTACGCCCGGACCAAATCGGCGGATGCGGCTTGGCCTCCACGCTCGACGCGGGCCATGTAGCTGGCGTTGAACAGGATGGTTCCGCTGAGCTTGCCCAGCGATAAGCCCCGGTGCGTGCGCCAGGCACGCATCTCGGCGCCGAGGTAGTGCTGAGGGCTTGCATGCGGTGTCAGATCATTCGGACGCTGGCCCACTCCATCCCCCCTCATGCGGCCCATGTGGCCACCCGTGGGCGGCCACATGACAGGTCTGCCGAACAGTCAATTGCCCTCGCTACAAAGGATGCAGAGGGGCGGCGACCAGCCTAGCGACGCAGGTCGGAGCCCTCCATCCGATGCTGACGAAGGGGCGGGATTGTGACAACGGCAGCGGCTCGGCAGCTCGTGAATCAGAGCGCGCAGCGCTCGCTCGGCGACTACCCCGTTGGGGCGGACGCCGGCCGGACATCACTTCTCCTCCAGCTCCACTACTCGCTCACGGAGTTCGACCACTTCGCTCTGAAGTCGAGCGACCTGCTCGCGAAGCTCTGCGATCGCGACCTCGGGGCCGACGAGCCTGGCACTGTCCGAAGCCGCAGCCGTCAGGAACGCCCCCTTGCCCTGGTGGCTCACCACGAGGCCGTCCGTCTTGAGCTGACGGATGGCGTCACGCGCCACGGTCACGGTGACGCCGTACGTCGCCTGGAGGTCCGCCAAGGACGGCAGCTTGCCGGATTCGGCGAACTCGCCGGCCGCGATCCTCCCCCGCAGCTGCTCCGCAACCTGCTGGTAGGCGGGCTTGCCCGTCCACTCGACCATCTGCACCTCAAGTTTCTTCGCGGTCACTGCCTCAGTGTGCCCAAGCGGCACAGGTAGGACCAGCGCTCGCCCCGCCCTTACGTCGAGGAGGCTTGCGCAACTCTGCCTCACAGTGCACTCTGAGGCAGAGCCAAGCTTCGATCTGAAGCCAGGCCCAATCGGCCGCAGCTGCCTGGAGTGCAGCCACGATCGAGCCCGCATTGCCGTGGCCGGAGGGCCCTCGAAAGGGGTCTGAGGGAAGCACTGGTTCCTTGAGAACTGAACAGCGTGCCAAGTGAGACGAGACGGGGCGTGATCCCCGTCCCCATGGCGACGGGTTGTCGCCGGCGGCCACTTATTCCGCGTCCTGGCTCTGGAGAACACCCCCTCGGGGTGCCACCCGGTACGCGCCGCCCTGCTGGCGTCAGAGCAGTGATGATGACGCGCCCGATTCCCCGGCTCGGGACCGGAGCGCCGTGGCAACGGTGCGCTGGTGAAGCCTCGCCCCTCCGGCTTGGAGGTTGCTGTGTTCTTTCGACATCTGTGGGCGCCGGCCGTACTGGACCGGTACGACCGGCCACGCCCTTCGCGTCACCGCACGACCGCTGTGCGAGTCGGCTCCGGACTTCGTCGTCCGGCCCCGCTCGCACGGCCCTTCCACCCTTCCGAAGCGCTGACTGCGCTCCGGCCGGTTGCCTCCTCCGCCCGTCACGTACGGGCGGGGTCGAGGGGAGCCGCGATTCGGGCTTCACCGCCAGGGCTGGGACGCCTCTCGCCGCGACCGCCCTCGCCACCACTTCCCTTCGGTACCGAGGAGTTCCTGTGAATGCTGCAACCTTCGCCGCCGTATTCGCCGCCCTGTACGTCGCACACAGCGTCGGGGATCACTGGGTGCAGACCTCCCGCCAGTCGGCCGACAAGGGCAAGGCCGGATGGACCGGCCGCCTGGCCGATGCCCGCCACGTCGCCACCCTGACCGCCACCAAGCTCGCCTTACTGCTCCCCGTCGCGTTGCTGCTCGGCCTGGAGCTCTCGGTCCTGGGCCTGGCGGTCGGGCTGGGAGTGGATGCGGTGACGCACTGGTGGGCCGACCGCCGCAGCACCCTCGCCTGGCTGGCCAAGGTCGCCGGCCAGACGGAGTTCTACCAGCTCGGCACGGGTGCTCACCCGCTGCACCCGGTCACTGCCGAGGGCACGCCCGCGACCCACCTCGGCACCGGCGCTTACGCCCTCGACCAGTCCTTCCACCACCTGTGGCTGCTGGTCGCGGCCCTGCTCATCACCACCGTCTGAGCTGCTCCACCCCCGGGCGGTCGCCTCTCGCCAAAGACCGCGACCGCCACGGGCCGTCCCTTCGACATCAGGAGAGAGCACCATGCGCATTTTCATCGGCGGCCACGAGGCCGTCAGCACCGACGAGTTCATCGAACTGGCCCTCGGCACGCCGCTGGAGCTGTGGCTCGGGGTGGAGGGCGAGAGCGAGGAGGAGCGCGCAGCCCGCCTGGACGCGGCCCGCGACATCCTCGCCGAGTACCCGAACCTCCCCGATGACGTGAGCCGGGTCGCCGCCCAGGTGATCGCGGCCAACGCTCCCGAGCTGTTCAACATCGTTCCGCTCCCGCCCCGCGCCACCGCCCGCCGGCGCAACAGCAAGGGGCGGGTGGCGGCATGAACTCCCAGACGCCCCAGCCGGAGCACCTGCTCGACCACCTCGGCGAGCCGCTGCCGGTGGTGGCCATGCCGACCCTGACCCACGAGCAGGCGCGCCTGGGTCTGGCCTTCCACGAGGCCGGACACGCCGTTCTGTCCATGGCCTACGGCATGCGGGTCATCCACAGCCAGGTCATCGCCTGGCAGACCGCCGACGGGACCATGGCTGTCACGGGCAACACCCGGCACGTCGCCGCCGGAGTGTCGCCCTGGCGGTACGCCGCCCAGTGCGCCGCCGGCGAGCTGGCCCACGTCCGCTACCTGAAGCAGGACGGGCTGTGGACGCCCGAGCTGGAGGCGGGTTGCGTGGCCTTACACGACCGCGAGCTGGCCATCGACGTCCTCGCCCAGTTCGGCTACCACCTGGGCCGGGGGCACACCCCGCGCGGCGGCAAGTCCTGGCCCACCATCCAGGCCGTTGCGAACCGAACGGTCGCGCTGCTGTGGCCGCACATCACCACGGTCGCCCACGCCATGGACCAGCGGACGAAGCTGACCGGGGGCGAGATCGCCGACCTGACGGGCCTGACCAACCCCGACCTCGGGGGTGCGGCGTGAGCCACACCATGACGGCCCTGTCCGCGGCACTCCCGCTCGTATCCGGATGGTCGGTTCACAGTCTGTGGATGCGGCGCCGAATCGAAACCGCCCGCCGCGACCCGCTCACCGGCCTGTGGACTCGGGCCCCCTTCGAGCAGAGGGCCCGCAAGAGCCTGTCGCAGCAGTGCCAGCGCGCCGTCCTCGTCTTGGACCTCAACCGGTTCAAGGAGATCAACGACACGCTCGGCCACGCCGCCGGTGACGCGGTCATCCGCGCGACCGGGCAGCGCCTTGGCCTGTGGGCCGAGGAACACGCCGGGATCTCCGGGCGCCTGGGCGGGGACGAGTTCGCCGTCGTCATCCCCGGCTACGGCATCGACAAGCTGCGCAGCGACCTGGTCATGCTGACCGGGCGGCTGGACCAGCCAGTGCCGTTCGAGGGCCGCTCCATCGAGGTGCACACCTCGATCGGCGCCGCCTACCACCGCGCCGGCACCGACCTGTCCACCCTGCTGCGCCGTGCGGACGAGCAGATGTACAAGGCCAAGCAGCGCGGTGGGGGCTGGCGCATCACGCATCGCCTGACCGTCCAGGAAACGTCCACGGTCAACGGTCGCCGGGCCGGCCGCCGCGGCACCACCGGGGAGGCAACGTGATGCCAGACCGCAGGTCCTTGACCAAGGTGCAGAAGGTCGTCCTCACGGCTGCCTTCCTGCCCATGCTCGCCACTGGCATCGCCGGCGGCGCGGGAACGTTCAGCAACATCAGCCGCGCCTACGGCTCGGGTACGGCACTCGGCGCGGTGGCGGCCGGCGAGGGCGCGACCGCCGTTCTGGCGCTGGTGCTGCTCGGGCTGACCATGCTGGGGCAGTCCTCCCCCGGCATCATCCGGACGGGATTGTGGGCTCTTCCCACTGCCGCGTCAGTCATGGCCGCCATGGCCGCCGATGATCCAGGTCGCACCGTGATCTATGCCGTGACGCCGATGGGCATGTGCGTGTCGGCGGAGGGCATGGCGTTCCTCGCCCGGCGGATCGTGGTCCACCAGGACGGCCACGACGTCGAGGCCGAAGCAAAGGCCGCGGCTGTGGTGCGGGCGCTGGCGTACCACCGGGCCCGTGCGGCGAACCACCCTCAGTCGTGGGTGCGGAAGTCGTCGGACCGAACCTCATGGCGGCTGGCCCGCAGAGTCGGGCTGGGGGACGCCTCGTTGGGCGCCCGACTCCTGGACGTCCAACGCGACCGTCTGACCAGCGGTGCGGACGCCGCCCTCGCCGTCATGTTCACCACTCCCGCAAACCTGCATGAAACGGTGGAGTTCACCGTAAATCGGTTGAGGTCTGACCTGCACGAGTCGACCGCCGAGCCCCCGGCCGCCGCTGCCGAACTACCCTTGCCCAAGTTGGCCGACCCGGTTCCGATCATCGAACCTGCGGAGCCGACAGAGGCGGTTCCGGCAGTCGAGCCGGTAGAGCCGCCTGATGCGGCTCCGGTGAAGTCGGCCGCCGCGTTGAAGTCCGTACCGCGTAGGGCGACCGGTCGAGTGCCTCAGTCGGCCCGCACTCCCCGACCGACTCGCACCCCGGACGAACTCCTCGCCGAGGCACGGAAGGCCACAGCCGGCTGGTCCGACGACGAGCTGACGGCCGAAGCGATCCGCAAGGCAGTCCGTACGTCGTCGGCAAACGGCCGCGCCCTGCGCGACACACTCAAGGCTGAGCGGACTCAGCACCCGACTGGGGCTGAGGCGGCAGCCTGATGGCCGTCCAGCCACGGTTCTGGGACCCGCGTGGGGAACGCTTCGGCATCCCCACGTATCCGTGGAACCTCGCCCCGCTCGGCCTGGCCACCCGCCGTCAGCTCCGCGAGCAGGGGCTCCGGCCGGGTGGCCAGGACGTGGTCGCGCAGGTGCTCTGGCACTCCAACCGCTACCGCCGGCCGGGGACCCCCGGCATTCGCGTGGCCTACCTCTTCGCCATCGACCGGGCCAAGCCCGTACGGCCGATGACGCCCGGACGCCGCGCCGCCCTCGCCGAGGCGATGCGTGCCCGCCGTACCTGCCCCGACTGCCGGCAGGACGCCGGCTACGTCATCCCGACCTCTCTCGGTAGCTGCACTGCGTGCAGCGCCGTCCACGAGCAGCGCGCCGCCTGAACAAGGCACGCAGTCTGCGTGCCCGCCTGCGCAAGGACCGGACTCACCATCAAGGCACGGGCCCGACCGCTCACCTCTCACAGCAGTCGGCCGGGCCCGTCTTACCCCTCGCACTGGAAGGGAAGCACCAGTGAACCACCGCGATGAGCACGACTTCTTCAGGCGGCTCGAAGCCGAGCTGTCCGCCGAATTCCACGCGGACGTTGTTGACCTCGACAAGGCCCGTACCGCCCGCGCCTCGGGGGCCGACTCGTCGGACCACCCCGCCC
Organism: Streptomyces katrae; assembly: GCF_000966975.1. Classification (GTDB taxonomy): domain Bacteria; phylum Actinomycetota; class Actinomycetes; order Streptomycetales; family Streptomycetaceae; genus Streptomyces; species Streptomyces katrae. The sequence continues at coordinate 12,522 of NZ_JZWV01000169.1, forward strand.
CGGTCCCCGCCGAGGACGAGTCGGGCGACCCGACGGCCCGACGGCTGGTCGACGGACCCGCGCTCGCCGGACCCGGATACCTGGGCCGCCTGCTCGGCGCGAAGCGGCAGGCGATCGTCCCGCCGTGGCTGCGGTCGACCAAGGAGCTGAAGACGGTCACCCTGTGGGTGGCCCGGCACTACACGCACCTCGCCGGGTATCACGCGCTGCGGTCCCCCGTCTACGCTGCCCGCCTCGCCTTCCAGTCTCCGCGCGGGGCCGCGAAGGTGGTCGGGGGGACGATGCGCTGGCTGATCGACCGCGAGGGCGAGCCGGTCCGCGCGGCGGCCGTCCGCCGTGAGGACGCGATCGAGTACCTGACCCTGTCCCGCCAGCGCGACGGCCGCGTCCGGCTACGCGCCATCATCGCCGGCCTCGCCCTCCTGGTCGGGTCCATCACCGCGCTCGCCGTCTACGTCCTGGCTCCGGGCTGGATCCACGCCCTCTCCGTCAGCGCCCTGATCCTCGCCCTCGGTGCGGCCGGCCGCCGCCCGGATGCGCCGGTCATCAACCGGGCCGTGGAAGTGGCGAAGGCCCCCAAGCTGACCTCGGACATCATCCTGCGCGCCCTCGGCGCCCTCGGCATCGCTCCGATCAACCAGGCGCAGTCCAAGGGCCGTGACGGCTTCACCTTCACCGCTCCCATCACCCGCGACGGCCCCGGCTGGCGTGCCGAGGGAGACCTTCCCTACGGCGTCACCGTCACCGACGTCATCGAGCGCCGCGACAAGCTCGCCTCAGGTCTGCGCCGCCCCCTCGGGTGCGTCTGGCCCGAGGCCGTCCCCGACGAGCACACCGGCCGCCTCGTGCTCTGGGTCGGCGACCAGGACATGTCCACCGCCAAAAAGCCCACCTGGCCGCTCCTGAAGTCCGGCGAGGTGGATCTCTTCCGTCCGGTGGCCTTCGGTACCGACCAGCGCGGACGCTGGGTGGAGATCACCCTCATGTACATCGCGGCCGTCATCGGCGCCATCCCCCGCATGGGCAAGACCTTCCTCCTGCGCCTGCTCCTGCTCATCGCGGCCCTCGACAGCCGCGCTGAGCTGCACACCTACGACCTCAAGGGCACGGGCGACCTCGACCCGGTGGGCGAGAAGGTCTCCCACCGCCACCGCGCCGGAGATGAGGACTCGGACATCGACTACGCCCTCGCCGACCTCCGCGAAGTCCGCGAGGAACTCCGCCGCCGGGCGAAGATGATCCGCTCCCTCCCCCGCGACATCTGCCCCGAGTCGAAGGTGACCTCGGAGCTGGCGAACAAGCCCAAGCTCGGCCTGCACCCGATCGTCATCGGGGTGGACGAGTGCCAGGTCTGGTTCGAGCACCCCAAGCACGGAGCCGAGTTCGAGGAGATCTGCACCGACCTGGTCAAGCGTGGCCCCGCCACTGGCATCGTCCTGCTCCTGGCCACCCAGCGCCCGGACGCCAAGGCCCTGCCCACCGGCATCTCGGCGAACGCCTCAGCCCGGTTTTGCCTGAAGGTCATGGGCCAGCTGGAGAACGACATGGTCCTGGGCACCTCCAGCTACAAGCGGGGCGTGCGGGCCACGATGTTCTCCTGGAAGGACAAGGGCATCCACTACTTCGTGGGTGAGGGAGCGGACGCCCGCATCGTCTCCTCCGTGTACGTGGACGCCCCCACCGCCGAAGCAATCGGCAACCGGGCTCGCGCCGCCCGCGAGGCCGCCGGCACCCTCAGCGGCCACGCCCTCGGCCAGGAGCCCGAGCACGACGAGCGGTCCTCGTACGACCTGCTCTCGGACATCCTCGCCGTCGTCCCCGCCGAGGAGCCCAAGGTCTGGTCCGAGATCGTCGTCTCTCGTCTGGCCGAGCTGCGACCGGACGTCTACAGCGGCTGGGACCCCGAGGGCCTGGCCGCCGCCCTCAAGCCCCACGGCGTCCCCACCGGACAGGTCTGGGGCAAGACCAAGGAGGGCAAGGGCGCAAACCGACGCGGCATCGAGCGCGCCCGGATCACGGGCGCCATTGCTGAGCGTGACGGAAAGCGGGACGCGAGCTAGCCACAGGCCGCCGCTAGGCCTAGCAGCACACCCCGCTAGGTCTAGCGGCACCGCTAGCGCCCCATATACCGCCTGATCAGCCCGCTAGCTCCTAGCGGGCCCGCTCCCGCACGCCCTGAAACCGGCCTAGGAGGCCCCGATGACCCTCTTCCTCACCGCTAGCGCCCTCATCCTGCTGTTCACGCTCAGCTACACCGCGACGTGCGTGGCCTCGCCGTTCGGCAACTGCCGCAAGTGCCGCGGCTTCGGCTACCTCGCGCGGACCGACCGCAAGGGCCGACCCAAGCGCGGCAAGGACTGCCGCCGCTGCCAGGCCACCGGCAAGCGCATCCGTGTCGGCCGCTGGATCTACAACCGCGCCGTCCACATCCACCGCGCCGGCACCCGCTGAACCCACACCCCAAGGGAGCACACCGTCATGGCCCGCGAAAAGTACGCGTTCACCGACAAGGACCCGCACAGCCTCGGCGAACTCGCCCGGGTCCTCTACCTCGGCACCAAGGCCGTCCGCCGCCAGCAGCGCGGCAAGTCCATCAGGGCGATCGAGAACGAGATCGACCGCATCCGCGAGGAGGCCCAGGCCCGCGAGGACGCGCGTAACAAGCGCCGCAGGTAGCCGGAGCGAGTAGGCCGGCGGCCGAACGCCATGCGGCGTATCCCCCCGCCGAGCTGGCGGCAGACCGGCTCGGCCGCCGGCCCTCACTCGAAACCCGGCCTCGAAAGAGCCGGACCGCCACACACCTTATCCGCTCCCAACCCCAAGCAAGGAGAACCCCATTGGCCGTCACCGTCTCCCTCGTCGCCCTCTTCGGACTCGTTCTCTTCTTCCTCCTGCGCTCCCGAACCCTCGGCTACGGCAGCGCCTTCATCGCCGCGATGTTCGGCTTCTTCCTCGCGTCCACCGGCGCCGCCACCCCCATCAACCAGCTCGCCCAGGCCGTCATCCACGCCATCCCCAACCTGTAGGAGGCACGGTGAACCACGACATCACCCGTCGGGAGACCGAAGTCCACCACCCGGTCCCCCTGGCTCCGGCCATCCCGGCGCCGACGGCCGCTCAGCAGCCCCTCGTCGTCCCGGACGTCCAGACGATCCAGCTGCCCGACGGCCGCATCATCACCGGCTACGCCATCAACCCGGCGAAGGCTCCCGAGCCCGTCCGGGAGCGCCGCACCCTCAACCCGGTCGCCGTCAACATCGCCCTCGGCGGCATCGGCTTCGCCGCGGCCTGCGGTGGGCTGATGCTCCTGACCACCTTCATCGCCGCGGTCGCCGCGCTCATCCAGCAGCTCATCATCCTGGCCGCCGTCATCTTCGGCGGCTTCATCGCCACCCAGGTCCTCGGAAACCACGACCGGGGCAACACCGGGACGGTCGTCAACATCCGCCGGGCCGTCTTCAAGCGCAACCACTTCCACCGCTGAAGCCACCCGAACGGAGAAGCACGTGTTCGAGATCCGCGTCATCTGCACCAAGCCCGAGGCCCCCGACATCATCAGGGCCCTGTCGGAGGTGTTCGTCACCGGCCCGGTCCGCCAGCACCCGACCCGGGACAGGGACCGCGTCCGCCTGTACGTCACCGCCGAGCAGGCGGTGAACCGGTGGCCGGCGCCCGAGACCGCGTACGCCAAGGCGCCGAGCATCATCAGCGAGATCGGCTGGACCGCCCGCGGGGCCCGCGATTGCCTCCACGGTGTCCACGTCCGGGAGTTCTGGCTCCGCAAGGCCGCACTGCTGGACCGGATCGCCCTCACCGACGACGACCCCGTCCACGGCGACGCCGCGACCCTCGCCACCGAGGCCGCCCGCCGCCTCATCGACCTCGACGGTGCCCGCGCCCTGGACCACCCGGACAGCACCCGCCAGCCCCGCGGCTACGTCCGGCAGGAGTACGCCGCCTGGATCGGCGGGCAGTAGCTACGCCCGGGGCGGTCGCCTCTCGCCAAAGACCGCGACCGCCCCGGTTCTCCACGCCCTTCGACAGAACTGGAGACCACCAGCATGACCTATAGCGCCCCGCCCGCGCTGCTCTCCCTGGCACTGAACCTCGTCGAAGCCCATGTGCCCGTGCTCCCGCTGAGGAAAGGCAAGCTCCCGTTCGGGAACTGTGCCGCCTGCACCGGTTCGGCGTGTGGGGATCGGCCCCACATGAAAGCCGCCGGCCCCTGCCAGTGCCCTGCCCCCTGCCACGGCTGGGCCGCAGCCACCACCAGCCGCGAGGTCCTCGCCTCTCCTGCCTGGGCTGCCGCATGGCGGCAGGCCGGAGCGGTCGCCTACCACCCCGGTGGCGCCCAGCTCACCGTCGTGGACCTCGACAACGCCAATGCGGTCGCCTGGGCACGCCTGAACCTTCCCCCCACCAAGACGGTCGCGACAATGCGGGGGGAGCACTGGATCTACCAGGGCGCCATGGCCTCTGCCAACAGGGTCCGGCCCGGCGTCGACATCAAGTCCCGCATGCAGTACACCCGCTGGTACGGCCGCGGCACGGGCCCCATCACGGTGCTACCGGACGCCGTCCGCGCCCTCACCGCAAGGGAAGAAGCCACCCCGCCCCGGGCGAGGGTGGCCTCTTCGTCCGGCGGGCGCGCCACGTGGGACCGGTCCGTCGCCACCGGATGCCGTCATACGGAGACCTTCGTCCGCACCGGCCTGGACCGGGGCCTGGCCAAGGTTGCTGCCTGTCGCGAGCAGGGCGCCGGCAGCCAGGCCTACGGCGTGGCACGGTTCCTCGCCGCGCAGCACACCGCGTGCCCGGGACCGTGCGGCCTGGGCACGCTCGCACAGCAGATCATCGACGCCGCCGTGTCGGTCGGCGTACCGCAGGCCTACGCCGAGCGCGCCGTCACCAACGGATTCGCCAGCGCCGGGCTGGTGAGGGCGTCGTGACCATCGGCTCCAGGCCCGCCGAACAGGCCTCGGCCGCCGATCAGGGTGGGGCGCCCAAGGGTGTCGCCCGTCAGGGCGTCCTTTCGGCCCTTCCTCGCTCTGGGCGGTTCGCCGGTGACGCTCAGAGTCGCAGCTTGGAGGACCCGACGCCGGAGCGGCCCGGAATCCGGATCTACGCCGCACCGGTCTACCGCTCTCACTACGACGGCGCCCGCTGGTCCAAGCGCTACGCCGACACCCCCACCGCGGCCTACGCCTGCCGCTGTGGGCAGACCCGTACAGGCACCGGGCAGCGCTCCGTGGCAGCGCTGGTTGCCGAATACAACCAGCACCGCGAGACCTGCCCCCTGCTCACCAGCGCTTCGGAAGGGAGGGAGGCCGCATGAGCCTCGCCGAAGAGCTGCCCGCGCCGTCCAACCCGATGGCGGTTGCCCGCCGGATACTGCCCGGCTGGCAGGACGACGAACAGCGACTGCTGTGTCGTCGCTGGCGCGGGTCGTGGATGAGGTGGAACGGCACCTGCTGGCGGGAGCTGGACGAGCAGCAGATGCGCGCCGGCCTCTACACCCGGCTGGAGCACGCCACGTACACCGCCGGTCTCGACAAGGACGGCAACCCTGAGATCCGAGACTGGGCACCCACCAAAACGAAGCTAAGCAACCTGCTCGACGCCCTCGGCGCAATCACCCTGCTGCCGACGGATGTGGACCCGCCGTCTTGGACCGACCCCGACCAGCCGAACCCGGGCCCGACCGTCGCCTGCCGCAACGGCCTGCTGCGGATCCGCGACCGGTGCCTGCTGGAGCACGGGCCTGGCTTCTTCAATCTCGTCGCCGTCCCTTTCGACTACGACCCCGCCGCCACCGCGCCGAACTGGGAGGGCTTCCTCCGCAGGCTGTGGCCCGACGACCCGGCGTCGGTCGCGGCCCTGCAGGAGTGGTTCGGCTACGTCCTGTCCGGCCGGACCGACCAGCAGAAGATCCTGCTCATGAAGGGCCCGACCCGATCCGGCAAGGGCACCATCGCCCGGGTGATGAAGGAGCTGGTCGGCAAGGAGAACCTCGCCGGGCCGACCCTCTCGGGGTTGGGCACGAACTTCGGCTTGGCCTCGCTGATCGGCAAGCCGCTCGCAGTCATCTCCGATGCGCGCCTGTCGGGCAATGACAACGGAGTGGTGGAGCGACTGCTGACCATCTCCGGCGAGGACACCATCGACATCGATCGCAAGTACCGCGAAGCCTGGACGGGCAAGCTGCCCACCCGGCTGATGATCCTCACGAACGAGCTGCCCAGCTTCGGGGACGCGTCCGGTGTGATCGCCCGCCGTTTCATCGTGCTGAGCATGACCGTGTCCTGGCTCGGCAAAGAGGACACCGGCCTGGACGGCAAGCTCGCCGCCGAGATGCCCGGCATCCTCAACTGGGCCCTGGAGGGGCTCGCTCGCCTGGAGCGGACCGGCCGGATCACACAACCTGCCTCCTCTCAGGAATCCATCACGATCATGCAGGACACCGCATCCCCCACCAGCGCGTTCGTCCGCGAGCGGTGCGCCACGGGGCCCACCTGCCAGGTTCCGGTGGACACGCTGTGGGCCGTCTGGCGGGAGTGGGCCGAAGACAACGGGGTTAAGGCCATCGGCACCAAGCAGGTCTTCGGCCGCAACCTCCTCTCCGTCGTCCCCCAACTCCACCGCACCCGCCCCCGCGACGCCTACGGGCAGCAGGTGCCCACATACACCGGCATCACCCTCAACAAGCCCGAACCGCATTAGCCAGAGACGTGACTCACTGCGACTCAAGCCCCGAAATCCGGCTCTGAGTCGCAGTGAGTCGCGACTCAAAGCAATGTGACTCCGCCTTCAGCCCCGGGACGCCAGGAGCCGACATGGCCAAGCCCCAGACCCCCGACCCGATCACCACCCTCAGGGCGGGACTCCCTGACAGGTACCTCACCCCCGACGACATCGCCGAGCTCTTCGACGTGCCCTTGGAGACCGTCTACGCCTGGCGCAAGAAGCGCACCGGCCCGCCCGGATTCCGGGTGGGCAAGCACGTCCGCTACGACCCCACCGCCGTGCACGCGTGGATCGCCGACCAGATGCGGGCGGACATCAGTCAGGCCGCCTGACATCCATCAGACCCCACGAGGGCGGGCCCACCTGGTCCCGCCCTTTCCCATTCCTTCTGGAAGGTTCCTCCTCAGTGGCAGGGCACATACAAGACCGCTGGTACAAGACGGAGAACGGCCCCGACGGCAAGTCCCGACGGGTCAAGACCGACCGCTACGGCAGCGGCATGCGCTACCGCGCGCGGTACATCGGGCCGGACGGTACGGAGAAGTCGAAGAGCTTTCCCGACAAGCAGAAGCGTCTCGCCGACAAGTGGCTGGCGGAGATCGAGGCGGACATGTCCCGGGGCCAGTACATTGACCCGGCCGCCGGGCGGATCACGTTCCGGGAGTACGGAGAGAAGTGGCTTGCCTCGCTGACGACGGACGTGACCACGCGGTCGTCCGTCGAGGTGCAGATCCGCAAGCACGCGTTCCCGTACCTCGGCCCGCGGCCGCTCGACTCCTTCCGGCCGGAGCACATCCGGGACTGGCTCAGCGAGCTGGAGCAGGTCCTGCCGGTCTCCTCGTACCGGCGCGTCATCTTCGCGAGCGTCTCCGCCGTGCTCGCCGCCGCCGTAGATGACGAGCTGCTGGCGAAGAACCCGTGCAAGGCCCGTACGGTCCGGGCACCCGCTCCGGTCCCTCCCCGGGTCAGGCCGTGGACGCCCGAGCGGCTCTTCGCGGTCCGGGCCGCGCTGCCCAAGCGGTACCAGGCCATGGCGGATGCCGGCGGGGGCCTGGGGCTCCGGCAGGGTGAGATCTTCGGTCTGCCGGATGATCCGGACGACTTCCGGGGTGACTGGCTCCGGGTGGCCAACCAGGTGAAGGTGGCCAACGGGCACCTGGTCTTCGGTCCGCCCAAACGGGAGAAGGAACGGGATGTGCCGCTCCCCCGCCGCATCGCGCAGGTGCTGCGGGAGCACCGCGAGGCCTTCCCGCCGGTGGACGTGACTCTGCCCTGGCTGAAGCCGGACGGGCCCCTCGTCACCAAGCGGCTGCTGTTCTCCCTCCCCGGCGGGGGCGCGGTGCGGCGCACCGACTTCAACACCCGCGTGTGGAAGTTCGCCCTCGTGCAGGCCGGCGTCATTCCGGAGCCGCGGCCGGGTGAGCGCCACCAGGCCGCGCGTGAGCACGGGATGCACGCGCTGCGGCACTTCTACGCGTCCGTGCTGCTGGACTCAGGGGAGAACATCAAGGCGCTGAGCACCTACCTCGGACACGGCGACCCCGGCTTCACGCTCCGGGTCTACACGCACCTGATGCCGAGCAGCCATGAGCGGGCCCTGAGGGCCGTGGACGACGTCTACAGGGCCGCCGATCCGGCGGCCGACGGCCCACAGACGGCCCAGGAGGGGTGAAGCGACTCCGGGCCGGCGGCTGAGTGCCGCCGGCCCGGAGGGTCGTGGTGCTGGGGTGCTGCCGCTGACCTGCGGTTAC